>CAYSPN010000464.1:0-2313 GCA_964432895.1 uncultured Candidatus Kuenenia sp. | reverse complement strand
CGCTCAATAGCGTAGTCCATTTCGTCGGACATGCACCAGTGGTGCCTGCTCTGGCCCGGTGCCAGCCGCGAGGACTCGGGCCAGGATGATCACGTGATCGCCCATCTGACCGCCGCTTCCGCCGGCCTGTGTCACAGCCTGGCATTCGAGCCAGGCGATCGCTTCTGGGATCACGGCCGTGCCGGAAGGACTGCGGGCGATCGTCATGCCGGCGAAAGGATCCTCGCCAGGGGCCGCGGGCTTACCAAAGCGCCCCACCAGCGACCGTTGGGATTCGCCGAGCACGTTGACGACGAACGGTGTGCACTGGTCGATCGCCGCCAACAGATTCCGTGTTGCTCCCACGGCGATCGTGATCAGCGGCGGCACGAAGCCGCCCTGCATGATCCAACTGGCGAGCATGGCCTGGTCCGTTGAGTCGGCATCATTGTCCCGAGTACGCCACGTCACCACGAACAGTCCGCTGGGGATGCGTCCGAGCGCAGCGGCGGTGGCTTCGGCATCGGCTGGTTCACACTGGGAGTTTGGCTGCGGCTGCGTCATGGTGGTCGTGGTGTGAAAGAACGGTGGCTGGGGGTTCTGGAAGTTCGCAGGATTGCCCCGGTTCCCCCGGTGACATGCCTGACCTCGATCATGGCCGGTCGATGCCTTCCGAACCGATTCCTTCGCTGGCGCAACGAGCGCCGCGAAGCCGATCAATCTGTGGCCGGCAAACGCACGTCCGTAGAGTGTCCCAGCGTCGGCCGTGATTCGCAACCCGTGGCGTGTTGCCCAGTTGCACCAGTCGCGTTGCTCGTTCCCGCAGATGGTTTCCATGCTCGCTCACCCCATTTCGCCGACCGCTGCTGCAGGAAGCCGTCCGCTGCCGGAGGGTGCGGTGCTTCGTCATGTGCCGGGGCTTGTCGCGGCGGTGCTGCTGGCGCTGTTGGCCGGGCCTGGAAACGCAGTTGCCGAGCTGACCTGGACGGACGCTCGAGCAGACTCCACTGGCAGCTACCCGCTTCCCGCGCCACTGCAGGAGTCGGCACCGCTAACAGAACCGGGCAGTCAGGCCCCGCTCCAACTGCTGCCATCCACGCAGCCGCGCGGGCCGGTCGTGCTCGATATGCCCTACGAGGCGGCGCCATGCGGTCCGGATGAGTGCCCAGTGTCCGGCGGCGGGTTCCCCGAAGGATTCGACGACCTGTGGGCGGCGAGGCCGTGGTCTTGGCAGATCATGCCAAACAACCTTATCTACACGAGCTACCTCGCCGGCCCGAAGGAGCCGCGGATCGGCACCGTGGTCTACCGCGACACCGCGACGGATCCCCTGAACCCCAGCATCTCCAACGGTACGCTCTGGGACACCACGCTCGGCGGCCGGGCCTCGATCCTCCGCTACGGCTCCGACCCCGTGTTGCATCCGCAGGGCTTCGAGGTGCAGATCGAGGGCGCCGCCTTCGTGCGGCTCGATCCGCAGGACGACCGCGATCTGCGAAGCGGCGACTACCGTTTTGGCGTGCCCTTGGTCTATGGTGTCGGACGCTGGCAGACGAAGCTGGCCTACTACCACAACAGCGCCCACCTCGGCGACGAGGCGATGCTGAAGTACCCGGACTTTCCACGGGTCAATTACGTCCGCGACTGCATCGTGTGGGGCAATTCCTACTACCTGTTCGACTGGCTGCGACTCTACGGCGAAGTGGGCTACTCGTTCTTCAATTCCGGCGGCTCGGAGCCCTGGGAATTCCAATACGGCACGGAACTGATCCAGGCTCGGCCCACCGGTATTCGCGGTGCACCGTTCTTCGCCGTCAACGGCATCTCGCGGCAGGAACTCGACTGGGGCGGGAACGTCTGCGTGCAGGCCGGCTGGGCATGGCGAGGCCGACGCAGCGAGAAGCTGTTCCGGATTGGTTTCGAGTATCTGTATGGATCCGATCCGCAGTTTGAGTTCACGTTCTACAACCAGAACCGTTACGGTGTCGGGATGTGGTACGACTTCTGACTACACGCGAAAACGGCCATCCTGGCCGTTTTCGCTTGGCGGCCCTCCGGCCGCTGGTGCTGACCCGGGCCTCCGGCCCTGGCACGGGTAGGAGGTATGATTCACCGTGCCATGCCATTGCTTGCGATCGAAACTACGTGCGACGAGACCGCTGCCGCGATCATCACGCGTGATCGCGTGGTGCTGTCGAGCGTCGTCGCCAGCCAAGAAC
Source organism: uncultured Candidatus Kuenenia sp. (assembly GCA_964432895.1). Lineage (GTDB taxonomy): Bacteria > Planctomycetota > Planctomycetia > Pirellulales > UBA1268 > CAMCQY01. The sequence goes on along the minus strand of CAYSPN010000464.1, from coordinate 115 downwards.
TGCTCCATGCGCGGTGGCGGGGCGTGGTGCCGGAGGTGGCCTCCCGCGCCCACGTCGAGCGAATCATTCCGGTGATCGACGAGGCGGTCACGCGGGCCGGCATCAGCCGTGCCGA
>CAYSPN010000463.1:0-4456 GCA_964432895.1 uncultured Candidatus Kuenenia sp. | reverse complement strand
GGGATCATCGACCGTCGTGCCCACCGCCTCGTCGATCATCTCCCGCACCAGGCCGTCGCGCACGCCCCGCGTGTGGATCAGCAGCGTGTTCACGCGAAACCGCTTCATCAGCGCATCGATGATCGACAGGCCGGCGAGGATGATGTCAGCCCGGTCGGGCGTCATGCCGGCCATGCTCCGCCGCGACCGCAACGGCATCTTGAGCAGGCGGTCGAGCAGGTGCCGCACCTCGGCGTGCGACACCTTGTAGCCGGCGACCGGGATGTCGACCTCCTTCTTCGACGCCATCACCAGTTCGGCGAGCGTGGTGAACGTGCCGCCGCAGCCGACGAGGAAGTGTGGCGCGAAGAGCGGCCGGGTGGTCCGCTTCTTCAGACACAGCGCGATCTCCTCTTCCATCCTTGTGATGTCGCGCTGAAACGTCTCCGACACCGCGGCCTCGCCGAGGCCGAACTGCTCGGTGAGCCGCACGGCACCCAGCGGCGTCGAGAAGATCGACTCGATGAGGTTGCCGGTGGCGAACACGACCTCGGTGCTGCCGCCGCCGATGTCGGCGACGATCACGTTCTTGCCGGAGAGATCGAAGGCGTTTTGCACGCTCGAGAAGGCGAGACGGGCCTCCCGATCACCCGAGATGACCTCCACTTCCAGCCCCACCTGCTCGCGGACGCGACGGCAGAATTCGGGGCCGTTGCGGGCCTCGCGGACGGCGCAGGTGGCGATCGTCCGCAGGCTCGTGGCCTGGTAGCCCGCGGCGATCTGCTTGAACGTCCGCAGGGCGGTGATTGTCCGCTCCATCGACTCGTCGTCGAGTTGTCCTTTCTGCGACACGCTTCGCCCGAGCCGGGTCGGCTCCCGTTCCTCGTCGAGAATCCGGTAGGTGCCGCCCCGTAGGGCCTCGGCCACGAGCAGCCGCACGCTGTTGGAGCCGATGTCGATGGCTGCCAGACGGCAGGCCATCTCGGCCGACAGGAAAATCTGCTTGTCTTCGCTCGTTGCGGCGGCCATGGAGATTCCTCTGGTGGTGTGCCGATCAATCATACCTTGGGCCGTGCCGCCACTGCACCGTGGACCGACCGCATACGCTACACTTCCGGGCCTGCCGCCCGCCCCTCCGCGCCGTCCGACAGTGCCCGACATCCCGCCCCCCCTCATCGCCGCCGCCTCCGGTCGCTGGACCCCCGAGTCGCCGGCCTGCGCCGTCACCGTGGGAAACTTCGATGGCGTGCATCTGGGGCATGCGGCGATCGTCCGCCAGGTGTGCGCTGCCGCGCGGCGGCTCGATGTGCCCGCCGTCGCGTTCACGTTCGATCCCCATCCGGCGGTTCTGGTGAGGCCGGATGCGGCGCCCGCACCGCTCACCACACCCGGCCGCCGCGCGAGCTTGCTGCGGTCACTCGGCGTCGATGCCGTGGTCGTGCAGCCGACCGATCGGCCGCTCGTGTCGTTGCCCGCGGAGCGTTTTTACGCCGACATCCTCCGGGGCCGGCTCCGCGCCCGCGCCATCGTGGAGGGGGCGGACTTTCGCTTCGGTGCCAACCGCAGCGGTGACATCCATCTGCTCGAGACACTCTGCAGTCGCGATGGTGTGACGCTGGAGACGGTGCCGGCCGTGATGGCGGACGGACTGCCGGTGTCGAGTTCGCGTCTGCGCGGTCTCATTTCCACGGGTGCCATTCGTGAGGCGGCGCTCCTCATGACGGCGGCCTACCGGCTCACCGGCACGGTGGTCGAAGGGGCAAGGCGTGGAAGAACGATCGGCTTTCCGACCGCCAACCTCTCAGGAATCGCCACGCTTCTGCCGGCGGCCGGCGTCTATGCGGCCCGCGTGACGCTGCCGGCCGGCTCCACCTATCCCGCCGCCGTGCACATCGGCCCGAACGTCTCCTTCGGGGAAACCCGTACCAGCGTCGAGGCCCACCTGATTGGCTTTTCCGGCTCGCTCTATGGCAGCACGCTCGACGTTGACTTCCTCGACCGGCTGCGCGACACTCAAAGGTTTGAGTCGATCGACGCCCTCAAGGCGCAACTGACCGCCGACGTGGCCAAAGCCCTGGAGGTCGTCGACTCGATGCCGGACGAGTCGCGGACCATCGTCTGACGCGATCTGCTCGCCTGATCCGGTGTGATCACGCGAGTGGCATCACCCGCCGCCGACTCTCAACCCCGACAGGAATGGAGACCACATGCGACTCGACTGGGCCAGTCTGCTGGAGATTCTCAGGCAATCCAACCGCGTGGTGCTCACCAGCCACGTCCGCCCCGATTGCGACGCCCTGGGGAGCGAACTGGGCATGGCCGGCATCCTCGAGGCGCTTGGCAAACACGTCAGAATCGTCAACGCACAGGCCACCCCCGCGAGCCTGCAATGGATCGATCCCGACCGGAAGATCGAGTCGCTGGCCGAGCAGGTGAAGCCGGCGGACCTCGCCGACCGCGATCTCCTGATCGTGCTCGATACGAGTGCCTGGGCCCAGCTGGGCGCGATGGGCGATGTGCTCAAGTCGATGCGCGACCGGGTGCTCGTGATCGACCATCATGTCAGCGAAGATGATCTCGGTGACCGTTGGTTCAAGGACACGTCGGCCGAGGCAACGGCGCGGATCGTCTCCGAGATCGGACTGCGGCTGAAGGTGCCACTCACCGAGCGGATCGCCACGCCGCTCTACGCCGGCCTGTCGACCGACACCGGCGGCTTCCGGTTTCCCTCGACGTCGGGAGAGTCGTTTCGCGTCGCGGCCCGCATGGTCGATGCGGGCGCCAGCCCCCCGGCGATCTACCGTGAATTGTTCGAGCAGGACACGCTCGCCCGGCTGCATCTCGTCGGTCGAACGCTCTCGAGTGCCCGCGCCTCGCATGAAGGCCGGGTAATCACGTCGATCGTCCGGTTGTCCGACATCAAGGAGACGGCCGCGACCCCGCACGACACCGAGGACCTGATCAACCTGACGCTGGCCGTGAAGGGCACGCAGGTCGCGGCGATCCTCATCGAACAGCCCGACGGTCGGATCAAGGTGAGCTTCCGCAGTCGGTCGAACGTCGACTGCAGCGCCCTCGCCGGCCGCTTCGGCGGCGGCGGACACAAGGCGGCTGCCGGAGCGATCCTGCCGGGCCCGTTCGAGGCGGCCCACGAACGCGTGACCGCGGCCGTCGACGAGGCGGTGCGGGCGGCGGACAAGCCCGCTGCGTGACACCGTACGCGTAACCTTTACGTTCGTTCCATGCATCAGGAGGCACACCATGTCACGACACGACGCGCAGGGCGAACCTGCAGCGGGCCGTCGCGGATTTATGACCAAGCTCCTCGCCATCGTGTGCGGTGGCCTGGCGACGCTTCCGCCGATGGTCGCCGGTATCTGGATGTTTCTCGATCCGCTCCGCCGCCGTGGGGCGGCCGCCACGTTCCTTCCGGTGACGGATCTGGCGAGTGTTCCCGATGACGGCATCCCGCGGCAGTTTGCCGTGGTGGCCGACCGGGTCGACGCCTGGACGGGTTTTGCAGCGGAGCCGATCGGTGCGGTCTACCTCCGCCGTGAAAAAGGCTCCGACACGGTGCAGGCCCTCTCGGCGACCTGCCCGCATGCCGGCTGCTTCGTGGAAATCGAGTCTCAGGAACGTTGCTTCCGCTGCCCGTGCCATAACAGCAAGTTCATGCTCGACGGCGGCATCGTCGCCCCCAGCCCGAGTCCGCGGGCAATGGATGGCCTCGAGTGTCAGATCGCGAAGAACGGCGAAATCGCCGTGAAGTGGCAGAACTTTTATACCGGCATCGCCGACAAGGTGGCCCGCCCATGAAACCGCAGCATCGGCACGACCAAAAACAGACCCCGCCGCGGTCCACCGCTGCGCCGGGCATGCTCGGCCAACTGGCCGACTTTCTCGACGACCGCACTGGCTATCGCGCGTTCATGCACGAGGCCCTCTACGAGCGGGTGCCTGGGGGCGCCCGGTGGCGGTATGTCTGGGGCAGCACGCTCGTCTTCGCGTTCATGACGCAGGTCATCACCGGCCTCGTTCTCTGGTCGAGCTATTCGGCCAGCGCCCAGACGGCCTGGGAGAGCGTCTACTACATCCAGCACGAGATGACCGGTGGCTGGCTGCTCCGCGGCATCCATCACGTGATGGCCCAGGCGATGGTCGTGCTGCTCGCCCTGCATCTCATGCAGGTGGTGATCGACGGCGCCTACCGCGCGCCGCGGGAGGTGAATTTCTGGCTGGGGCTCGTGCTCATGATGCTGGTTCTGGGCATGGCGCTCACCGGCTACTTATTGCCCTGGGATCAGAAGGGATACTGGGCCACCCGCGTGGCCACCAATCTGGCCGGTCTCGTGCCGCTCGTCGGCCCCTCGCTTCAGCAGGTGGTCGTGGGTGGCCCCGACTACGGGCATCACACGCTCACGCGGTTCTTCGCGATCCACGCCGGCTTCCTGCCAGCCACGCTCGTGCTCATGCTCGT
>CAYSPN010000462.1:0-1962 GCA_964432895.1 uncultured Candidatus Kuenenia sp. | reverse complement strand
CTACCGCAGCGTGGAGCCGGCGGCTTCCGCGCGGCTGGCCATCTCGGCGTAGGTCTGTGACTGCGTCTCGTCTCCCTGTTCGGCGTACATCGTCGAGAGGTTGCCGTAGGCGACGGCCAGCGACCGCTCCTCCAGCTGCTTCGCGTCGACGGCGGCCACCATCAGATCAACACCCCGGCGGCTGAGCGCCATGGCGTCGTCGCGGCGATCGACCTGCCAGTAGGAGATCGCCATGCTGACGTAGGATTCGCCGAGGTGTCCGGCCTCGCGGTCGCGTTCCAGCCGCGGATTGCCCTCCCACATCGGGATCACCCGGTCGAACCAGGTCACCGCCGTGGCATGGTCGCCACGCTGCAGGCTGTGCATGATGCCGATGCGGAAGAGCAGATCGCCGGCGTTTTTCCGTTCCTTGTCGGTGAGCTCACGATGTTCGCCGCCCCGCTCGAGATAGGCCGCAGTGAGCGTCGCGTTGTCGAGCATGTCGGAGGCATCGCCACGCAGTTGGGCGGCAGCCAGCGCGTCGAGCAGACCAAGCCCCACCTCCCAATCGATCTGCCGGCGACGCCACGGGTCCTTGACCGATTCGCCCATGCGATCGCGGACTTCCAGGAGCCGCTTCACCCACGGCAGCGGCTCGAACGAGTCGGCAGAGCCAGCCGCGACGGCCAATGCACCACGGCAGAGCTGCAGTTCCAGCGTCTGCTGGACCGACTCCTCCGCCTTGCACTCGGCGACGACGGCCTCGCTGCGGGCCATCCACTTGGGGATCACCCGGCTCTTCTGCTGCCACGTGCCCTGCGCGATGGCCTGGGCCGTGCCGAGATGGGCGTCGAGCATGATTTCTCTGGCGGCCTGTTGCACCGCGGGCGAACGCTTGGCCAGCAGGGCCGACGATCGACGAATCGCCTCGGCAAAATGCTCCACGGCCTTTTGATGATCAGGAGTGGCGCCAGCGAGTTCGATGCGGCCCAGAAGCCGCTCGACCTGTGCCGTCACGAGCGGCGGAGTGTTGGGGGTGGCCTTCACGGCCGCCACCACGGCGCGGGCCTCTTCCGGACGGTCGAGCGAGAGCAGAATCCCGCCGTGCTTCATCTTCGTCCAGACATCAGACGGATCGATCTGCTCGGCGGCCTCGGCCAACCGCAGCGACTGCTGCCATTTGCCCTGCTCGCACATCAGCACCATCAGGAGCCGGTGGGCGCGGAGGTGCCTGGGGTCAATCTCGACAGCGTATTGCAGGTCAGCCACGGCGAACGCGCTGCAGGTATCGATCTCGCCCTCGGCACGCAGCACGAACGACTCGGGATCGAGCGGCTCGATCATCACCGCGGTGGCCGATTGCGTGCCCGGCTTCACGCTGAAGATCACGCCACGCTCCGGAAACACCTCGCCGATCGAAACGCCCTGTTCGTCGAGAATCGACACGGTGCGCAGATCGGAGATCTCCAGCTGCTTGGCGAGGTCGCCGACAGCGACCGGCTCGGCCAGCTTGATGCGAATCGCTGCCACGACTTCCCCGTCGAGCGTGACCTCGACCCGTTCGAAGGGCTCGATCTTCCAGAAGAATCCGCGTGTGCCGTCTTCCCGGGTGAAAGGTTCGCCCGCCCCCCAGCCGGCCCGCAATTCGTCGCCCGTGGTCTTGCCGGGATGGACACCGCGAAAGCTGGCGGGGTCGATCGAGAGCGTGGGCATTTCGTCGGGCGTGACGGCCACCGGCGCGGTAACCGTAGTCTTGATCGGCCTGTCGGCGGTCGGCAGTTCGGCGGGCCGCACGTCGGCTGATGCGGCGACGGTCTCTCCGGCTGTTGACACGCCGCTGCTATCGGTGGCTGATGGATCCGACTTCGTGGTATCGGTTTTTGTGGTGACAGCACCGGTGAGCGATGCCGGTGGCTTCACGATCGGCTTCGGCAGCCCGCTCACCTTGTCGGTCAGCCAACGCTTGAGCACGCTCGTCTCGGG
>CAYSPN010000461.1:0-4704 GCA_964432895.1 uncultured Candidatus Kuenenia sp. | reverse complement strand
CACCGCCTGACCGATCCGGCCGAGCCCGACGATCCCCAGCGTCTTGCCCGCCAGTTGGACGCCCATGAACTTGTTCCGCTCCCAGCGGTGCTGGCGGAGGCTGGCATCCGCCGCGGCCACGTTGCGGGAGAGGGCGAGGATCAACGCGAAGGTGTGCTCCGCGGTGCTGACTGTTTTGCCGGCGGGCGTGTTCATCACCACGATGCCTTGCCGCGTGGCCGCATCCTTGTCGATGTTGTCGGTGCCGACGCCCGCCCGCACGATTGCCTTGAGCCGGTGATTGCCGGCGAGCGAGTCGGCGGTGATCTTCACGCCGCTGCGGCAGATGGCCCCGTCGTGGCTGGCCAGAGCCTCCCGCAGCGCCGCGCCCGAGAGCCCGGTGACAACTTCGTAGGTGACACCCGCTTCGGCCGCCGCATCGAGGAGCGCGAGACCGTCCGGACTGAGCGTGTCGAGCACGATGATCGAGGGCATGGATTCGGGTTTCCACAAAGGGCAGGGATGACTGTGTCCACCAAGGGCTGGACCGAATCAAGGATAATGTAGCGTTTTTCCTGAGCGATTCGGGAGCCGGGGGTCGGGGGAAGCCGAAGCGAGTCAGCGTATTCTCGCTCCGAGTCGGAGGCTTTCACCGCCCCCGGCGGTTTGGGCCACTCGACAAAAGATGACCGCGTTCTAGCTGCGCTGACTGCGTTGAAACTCCAGCATATAGTCCCGCAGCGATTCGACGCCGGACAACGGCATCGCGTTGTAGATGCTGGCCCGAATGCCCCCCACGGAGCGATGGCCCTTGAGGTCGACGAGTTGACGCTCGGTGGCAGCCTTGAGGAATGCCTTTTCGAGCGTTTCGTCGGGCAGGCGAAACGTCACGTTCATGTCCGATCGACACTCTGGACGGGCATGGCCGGCATAGAAACCGCCCGAGGCGTCAAGCACGTCGTAGAGCAGTTTTGCCTTGGCAGCGTTGTGGCGATTCATGGCCGCCAGCCCGCCCATGCTGTCGCGGAGCCACTGGCAGACGAGCCCGAGCACATACACCGCAAACACCGGTGGCGTGTTCGGCCGCGAGCCGTTCTTGGCGTAGGTGCGATAGTCGAGCATCGTGGGCAGGTCATCGCGGGACCGCTCGAGCAGATCCTTGCGGATGATGACCACGGTCACTCCGGCGATCCCGGCGTTTTTCTGCGCACATGCATAGATCAAACCGTACTTCGGTACGGCGATCGGTCGCGACATGAAGTCGCTGGAACAATCGCAGACCAGCGGGGCAGACCCCGGATCGGGATCGTGCTTCCACTGCACTCCCTGGATGGTTTCGTTGCTCGTGACGTGCACATACTCAGGGCTGTCCGAGAGGCGGATCTGCTCGGCACCAGGCAGTCGGTCGTATCCCGTGGCCCCGCCATCCCACGCCACATGCACCTTGCCCTCCCGCCGCGCCTCCTTGGCGCCGGTCTGGCCCCAGGTGCCGGTGAGGATGTAGTCGGCAGCCCCCGGGCGACCCCGCAGCAGGTTCATCGGCACCATGGAAAACTGCAGGCTGGCGCCACCCTGCATGAGAAGGACCTCATAGTCGTCGCCAATGCCCAACAACTGCCGCAATCCCAGCAGGGTATCCTCGAGGATCCGGTCGAAGGCCGGGCTCCGGTGGCTGATCTCGAGCACCGAAATGCCAACGCCGGGGAGCGAGAGCATTTCGTCCCGCGCCCGCTCCAACACCTCCAGCGGCAAGACGGCTGGGCCTGGCGAAAAGTTATAGACGCGTTCGTTCGCCGACCCGGCGTTGCGGTCCGTCACTGGCTCGTTCTCCATCCCGGCCTGACCGCACCTCTCACTGTCTGCAACCGGCGGTCGGACGTGTACGAGGGTCGGCACCGTGGGCCGGAGAGCCGGGCAGCCGAGAGGTCAGGATAAAAGCCACCGGCGGCATGGTCAACGGGACGCGTTTCCCGGCGGCGTGGGGGCGACGTATGCCGCGGGCGAAAGGGGCACGGCAGAAGCGGGCATCGCCGCCAACCGGGACGTGCCGGCCTGGGCCGCCGAGAGCGTTGCCGCACGCGTTGCCACCGTTGGCTGTCGCGGATCGATGGCAAGGGCGCGGCTGTAATTCGAGAGCGCCTGCGAGGCATCCCCCTCCGATTCCCGAATCTGGCCCAGCGCCACCAGCGCCCGTGGGTTGTCGGGGGCGATCGCCAGACTGTCGATCAGATGGTTTTCGGCCTCTCGTACATCGCCATGCTCCTGGCAGAGACGGGCCATTTCGATCTGCGGATTCGGATTGCCGGGCTGCCGCTGGGCCCACTGCTGCAGCTGGGCCATCGCCTCATCCCGTCGGTCTTCCTCGACGAGGAGCACGGCAAGCCCACGCTGGCAGGCTTCATGGTTCGGATTCCGTGCCAGGCAGAGGTGGTAATACTGCTCGGCGGTCTGCAGGTCTGCGGGCCGGCCGAACAGCTTGGCCTGTTGATGGTAGGTCGCCCCGAGGTTGTAGAAGCAGTCTGCATTGCCCGGCTGCTTCGCCAACGCCTGCTGAAAATGATCCACCGCCCCGAGATAGTTCCCCTGCTGATAGAGTTGCACGCCGGCTGCGTTGTCGTTTCTTCCGATCCCGCCGCAGCCACAGGCCGCGAGGCAGCTCATGACCAGAGCGAGCAGCGTCCGCCCACGGTCGGGCGATGTCAGCGGGAGCGGGCTTGTCATGCGGTGGTCAGGCGTGGGCATGTTCGCCCTCCGAGCCCGCCGGCCAGCCGGGAGGATCCGGCGGGGTGAGGCGGAAGGGGGCAGAACCGTACCCTCCGACACCCCCCGTAACAACCCCAGCCAAAAACCCCAGCCAAGCCGACCTGGTCACCTCTCAGGCGCTCGTCACGCGGACGTAGCCCAGCGAACGAACCACTTCGAGCAGCTCGCTGCAGGTGGGAAAAGGCCGGCTGTTGCGCCGCTTGTAGTGCTCGACTGCCTGCATGAATTCCAGCTCTTCCGGCTGATAATCGCGTTCGCAGGTGGTCGGATCGACGTGCCGACGCCGGCTGCTGGCGCGGCCCGCGGCGGCGGCGGCTGCGGCACGGCGGCTGGAGCGGGGGGCCTTCGGCAGGGCAGAGTTGGTCATGGGACGTTCTCCTGAAAGATGAGGCAGGGAGCCGGTTAGGGAGGAGGCCTTGCTTGTCAGGCAAGCTCTACCGGAAGTATGCGCCACAACGACGGGGCAAGATGGGGCGAACCGGAAAAATATCACGGCCGCACAACCCGCAAAATAGGCCCAGGACGCACGCCATACGATTTTCCCGGGGCGGTACGGACGTGCCTCGCCTCTTCAGGGAGCGGAGTTTTACCGCTTTCCGAAGAACTTCTTCAGCGCTTCGGCGGCGGCATCCTTCGAGTTGGTGCTCTTCGCGGGCCTCGCCTCAGGAGGCAGACCGCCTGGTTGAGCACGAGCCGCGATCAACGCGTCGATGCCAGACGTGGCGGCAGCCGACACCGAGGAGGAATCACCGGTTGCCACCACTGGCTCCGCACCAACGGGCACCGAACCGACCGACGAGGCATCGCCCGTCTGGCCGCTCGTCTGCCCCACAGCGGCTGCGATGTCCGCCGCACTGATGCTCCTGGTCGTATCGAACATTCCGACAGGCTCATCGTCGGCCATGAGCCAACGGGAGACATCGTCCATCGAAGCGGCTGTTGCCGGGGCGGTCGCTGCCGGCGCAGCTGGTGCCGGAGCGGCACACGACACCTTGAGTTCCAGGGGACCCACACGGACGATGTCACCGTCCGCCACGGTCACCTTGGCCGTGATCTTGACGCCATTCACGTAGGTGCCATTCCGGCTTTTGAGATCCTCGACGGTCACGGCACCGGCTTCTTCGACCATGGCGCAATGCCGCCGGCTGACCTCTTCGCCCAACGGGCGAATGTCGCATTCCTCGGCTCGGCCTATCAACAGTTTGCCGTGCTTGAGGGTAATCGAACGGCCCGCGCTCTTCCCGGAAGCAACGATCAATTTCGCAGCCATGAACTGGTGCTCCGAACTCCGCGGACGCGAGAAACACGCCTTAGAAGAACCGTGACCGATCGAAACTCGGGAAACCCCACTCGCAAAAGAACTCTGACAAAGGATACCTCCCGCCCCCACCGGTGCCAACAGGGCCCATTCCCAAGCCGGAACAGCACCCATCCTGCCGCGACCGGTGCCGCATCACGTGGCTGACCGTCACCGCTATCGGATTGTTGTCAGAGAGTCATCATCGGCGGGCCGTCCACCGCTCTTCGCGAAATCGTGCCGCCACGCGCTCGACCTCCAGCGCACGGCCCCTCACGAAGGGGGCATTCTCTTCGCAGACCGCCGCCCCGAGGCCATGCGCAATCCGCGCCCCCCAGGCTCGCAACAGGCCTGACTCGTCAGGCACAGACGGTCCGACCACCATGTCGGCCACGGCCGGATGACGCGCCGGACCGCCCACGCCCGTGTTGCCGTGAAGCAGGAGGCTGCCGTGCTGCAGCACGACGCCCGCGAGCCGCCGCTGCGCACTTCCCATGATCTTGCTGAAGGTGCCCGCCACAGGCCCCGCCATCACCAGGTCGCCACTGGCACGACGGTCAAAACAAAAGAACAGCGACTCGTCATGCACGGGACGAACATCACCTGCGGCATGCGGCCGGGCTCGGATTCCATGGTCGGCAAGCACATCCACCATAGCGCCGTGG
>CAYSPN010000460.1:0-4429 GCA_964432895.1 uncultured Candidatus Kuenenia sp. | reverse complement strand
CGCCACTATTGTCCGCTTTGCCGCTGGTGTCGGCGCTGTTGTCACGAACGTCGCTGCCCCAACTGGAAAGGGACTCCTCCAGCTCGACACACTCGGCTCCACCCTCTCCCTCTCCCTCGACGGGAAACTGCTCGTCTCACTCACCGACACCGCTGTCTCCGGTCCAGGCACCGCAGGAACCTACATCTCCACAGGAAGCTCTGCCACTCAGCTCACCGTCAGCAAACTGGTCGCGATCAATCCGTAGGACAGAGGGCACCGCTCTCCAGCGACCGCTTCAGCGACGGCGTGTCGATGAGCCTCGGAAGCTTCTAGCTTCACCGGCGGGCACACGCGACCGCGTGGGGCAAGGCGACCCGCTTTCCCTTGCTTGCGCTGCGGGCTTGGATGAACCCCTGCTCCCATCCAAGCCCGACGCACCAGAGAGGGAATTCCGCATCGAACCGATGCAACCGTCGGGCGTTTTCCCACGAAAAATACCCCGTCTCGTCGCCGGAGCCTCCCCGCTGTATAACTCTGCCGGTTATGCCGACGGTCCGGAGGGCCCTGCCCGCCGGGTTTTTTTGGGCGTCGACTTCGTGACAAATTTCACGAAGTAGTCTCCCACGGCCGATTTTCACAACCGGACTCCCATCCCGTCCCTCCGGCCAGCCCTTTACCCCTACCCTCCCCTGCCCCGCAGATCTATGGACGCCATCCTTCCCGTCCTGCTCTTTGTGGCCATCGCGGCGGCGGTGTCGGTGGGCCTGCTCGTCACGGCCAACCTGATCGGCCCTCGTCGAAGCGGGGCCGTCAAGGAAATGCCGTATGAGAGCGGCATGGACCCCGTCCACGACACCCGCCGGCGGTTCGACGTGCGGTTCCACCTCGTCGCCATCACGTTCCTCGTGTTCGACGTCGAACTCCTCTTTCTTTATCCATGGGCCGTCGCCAGCAGGTCCGCTGCGGGCATCGACGCCGCCGTGGCCGACGGACTGGTCTCCTGCCGCGGCCTCGTCTATGCCGGCGCCATGCTTTTTATCGCTCTGGTGATCGTGGGGTTCGCATACGACTGGCGAAAGGGAGTGTTCCGATGGCGCTAAACATGCCGGGACGACAGACCATGCCCGGGAAGATCGAACTGCCCGAGAACGTCGTGGTCAGCCGCCTCGACGAACTGGCCAACTGGTGCCGCAAAAACAGCCTCTGGCCGATGCCCTTCGCCACGGCGTGCTGCGGCATCGAACTGATGGCCACCGGCGCCGCCAAGCACGACCTCGCCCGGTTCGGCGCCGAGGTCTTCCGCTTCAGTCCGCGGCAGTGCGACCTCATGATCGTGGCCGGCCGGGTCGTCATGAAGATGCTGCCCGTACTGCAACGCATCTGGCAGCAGATGCACGAGCCGAAGTGGTGCATCTCGATGGGCGCCTGTGCGAGCACCGGCGGCGTGTTCGACACCTACGCCGTCGTGCAGGGCATCGACCGCTTCATTCCGGTTGACATGTACGTGCCCGGCTGCCCGCCGCGGCCCGAACAGCTCATCCAGGCGATCATCGATCTCCAGGACAAGATCCAACGCGAAGGCACGATCACGGGCCGCGAGTTCGACACCAGCCAGCGGCAGCTCCGCAAGCGGGCGCTCGTCGAGGCTGACCAGTTGCTCGTGCTCGACGCCGCTCGCAATCCGGTCGCGCAGCGGGAACTCTCCGCCGCCGCCCACCGCACCTGATCCCCTAACAACTGACATCTCGCCACTGCAAATCGCTCCTCCCATGCCTTACGAACCACCCGCCGTTGACGACGTCCTGGCCGCGGTCACCGCCCGCTTCGGCCCGCTGGAGTCATCCGTGTTTCGTGGCCAGACGAGCCTGGTTGTGCCGGCGTCCCAGTCATTCGAGGTGCTCGGGCATTTGAAGGAGCAGGGCTTCGATCTGCTCGTCGATGTGACCTGCGTCGACTACCTGGAATACCGCGGGGCAAAGCAGCGGTATGGGCTCGTCTATCTGCTCGGCTCGACCACCACCAACCAACGGCTCACCGTGCGGGTGTTCGTCGATGATCCGGTGTCGGCCGACGAAAAGTGGCCCACCGTCCGTAGTGTCGTGCCGCTCTGGCAGGCGGCCGATTGGCTCGAACGCGAGGTCTGGGATCTCTTCGGCATTCAGTTCGCAGGGCATCCCGATCTCCGGCGGCTCGTTATGCCCGAGGAGTTCACCGCCCATCCGCTCCGCAAGGACTATCCACTCCAGGGCCGCGGCGAGCGGCACAACTTCCCCGTCATCACCCGCGACCACAGCTAGCGACCGCCATCCAACCATGTCCATCGCCCCAGCCCCACGATCATTCCGTAGCGATGCGGCCGCCGATGCCGCGGTCGAGCGGTCCGAGGACTACCTCTGGACGCTCAACTTCGGTCCCCAACACCCGGCCACACACACCACGCTGCGGCTCGTGCTCAAACTCGACGGCGAACGGGTCGTCGATGCGATGCCGGAGATGGGATACCTGCACTCCGGCTTCGAGAAGCTCGGCGAGCACCTCACGTACAACCAATACGTGACGGTCACCGATCGCATGAACTACATCTCTCCGATGGCCAACAACGTGGCCTGGCATCACGCCGTGGAGAAACTGCTCGGCATCGAGCTCACCCCCCGCTGCCGCTCAATCCGAACGATCATCGCGGAGCTGGCACGGATCAGCGACCACCTGCTCTCCAACGGTGCCGTCGGCCTCGACACCGGCGCCTTCACCTTTTTCCTCTACGCGTTCTATCAGCGTGAGGTGATCTACGACATCTTCGAGACCCTCTGCGGGGCGCGGTTCACCAACAGCTGGACCCGCGTTGGCGGCGTCTCGCAGGATTTTACGCCGCTGGTGATCGAGAAGATCCGCACGTTCGTGAAGACCTTCCCCAAGACGCTCAACGACATGGAGCGGCTGCTCACCCGCAACCGCATCTTCGTCGACCGCACCAAAGGCGTGGGCGTGCTTTCCAAGGAGGAGGCCATCAACGCCGGCGCCAGCGGCCCAGTGGCCCGTGCCAGCGGCGTGACCCGCGACCTCCGCAAAGACGAGCCCTACCTCGCCTACGAAGACTTCGACTTCCAGATCTGCTGCGCCTCCGCGGGCGACTGCTATGCCCGCTACCTCGTGCGGATGGCCGAGATGCGGGAGAGCCTGAAGATTGTGACGCAGGCGATCGAAAACATCCCCGCCGGGGCCGTCAACGTGGGCATCGACCAGCGGACGGCCCTGCCGACCAAGCAGCAGGTCTACTCCACGATCGAGGGCACGATCTCCCACTTCGAACTGTCGATGAGCAACCGCGGCTTCGAAGTGCCCTGCGGCGAGTCGTACGGAGCGACCGAGGCGCCCAACGGCGAACTCGGCTTCTACCTCGTGGGCGACGGGAGTGAAAGTGCCTACCGCGCACGGTGTCGCCCACCTTCTGTCCTGCACTTCGCCCTCTTCCCGCAGCTGATCCGCGGCCACACGCTCTCCGACGTCGTCGCCGTGCTCGGCAGCCTCAACATCATCGCCGCGGAACTCGACAGGTAGCCCAGCGTCCATGATCGCCCAACCAAAAATCCTCACTGACAAGATGGTCGCCAAGATTGAGGCACTCGCGCCCCGTTATCCCAACCGTCGCGCGCTCACGCTTCCCGCCCTGCACATCGTCAACGCGGAACTCCGGCACGTGCCGCTGCAGGCCGTGGTCGAGATCGCGGAAGTGCTGGGGCTGGCGCCGGCCGAGGTGCAGGACACGCTCTCCTTCTACCAGTTCTTCCATCAAAACAAGCCGTGCGGCCAGGTGCGGGCCTTCGTATGCCGGTCGATTTCATGTGCGTTGCGAGGCGGCGACCACCTGCTCGAGCACCTCTGCCACAAAAACGGGATCGATCCCTACGGCACGACGCCCGACGGCGCGCTGACGATCGAGCCGGCGGAGTGCCTCGGGGCCTGCGACTTCGCCCCCTGTATCCTCGCCAACGACGACCTCCTCAAGAACATGACTCCCGAGACCGCTGAGGCGGAGCTCAAGAAGCCACGGGCGAGGGCCACCTGACATGCAGCCATTCAAACCGGTCCTCCTCGAGGCAGTCGGCGTGCCCGACGGCCAGACGCTGGCCAGCTACCGGAGCCGGGGCGGCTATGAGCCGCTCGAGCAGGTTCTGAAGCAGAAGCAGCCCGTCGACGTCATCGAGATGGTGAAGGCGTCGGGCCTCCGCGGTCGCGGTGGCGCCGGCTTCTCCACGGGCCTCAAGTGGACATTTCTCCCCAAGGATCACCCCGGCCCGATCTACCTCTGCATCAATGCCGACGAGAGCGAACCGGGCACGTTCAACAACCGGATCCTGATGGAAGACGACCCCCATCAGGTGATCGAAGGCATAATTCTCTCTGCCTATGCCACGCGGGCCAGCACCGCCTACATCTACCTCCGCTA
>CAYSPN010000459.1:0-4791 GCA_964432895.1 uncultured Candidatus Kuenenia sp. | reverse complement strand
GGACGGACGCATCAAGCTCACCGCCGACGGCAAAGACTATGACCTGCGCGTGAGCGTGCTGCCCACCAACCACGGGCAGTCGGTCGTCATGCGGGTGCTCGACAAAGACAACATCCGCGTCGGCATCCGCCAGTTGGGCCTTTCCGAGCAGGATTTCCGCTTCTTCAAAAACCTGATCCGCCGGCCGAACGGCATCATTCTCGTCACAGGCCCCACCGGCTCAGGCAAGACGACCACGCTCTACGCCTCGCTCAACGAGCTCAACCGGCCCGACACGAAGATCATCACCGCCGAAGACCCGGTGGAGTATTACCTCGCCGGCATCAACCAGGTGGAGATCAAGCACCAGATCGGGCTCGACTTCGCCCGCGTCATTCGAGCCATGCTGCGGCAGGCACCCAACGTGATTCTCGTCGGCGAGATGCGCGACACGGAGACGGCGCAGATGGGCATCCAGGCGTCGCTCACGGGGCATCTCGTGTTCAGCACGCTCCACACCAACGACGCCCCCGGCGCCATCACCCGCATGATCGACATGGGCGTGCCCGCCTACCTCGTGGCCTCGAGCGTGGTGGCGGTGCTCGCGCAGCGGCTCGTGCGGGTGGTCTGCCCGAAGTGCAAGCAGCCCCACCAGCCGCTCGACTCGCAGATCCAGGATGCGGGCATCACGGAGGAACAGCTCAAGGGCGCCACCTTCATGAAGGGCCGCGGCTGCGTCAACTGCCAGAAGTCGGGCTACAAGGGCCGCCTCGGCATCTTCGAGCTGATGGTGATGAACAACAAGATCCGCGAGCTGGCCTTTCAGGGCGCGGCCACGACCGACATCCGCCGCGCTGCGGTGTCCACCGGCATGACGGTGATGTTTGAAGACGGCGTGCAAAAGGCCCTCCGCGGCATCACCACGCTCGACGAGGTCTTCCGAGTTTCGAAGAAGGCCGAGTGACGCGGCGGAAGCCGCTCCGCCCAATTCCCATGCAAGCCCGACGCGCCAGCGAGGGAAACCGCGACGGGGATCGTGAGGCGGGACGTATTCCCTTGCTTGCGCTGCGGGCTTGGATGGACGGAGAACCGTCGCGTGGGCTTGGATGGACGGAGAACCGTCGCGTCGCCATTCCCATGCAAGCCCGACGCGCCAGCGAGGGAAACCGTCGCGTCGCCATTCCCATGCAAGCCCGACGCGCCAGCGAGGGAAACCGTGTCTCCTACCGGCCCCAGAAGTGCATCACCGCCGGGGGGATCTCGCGGGTCTCCCAGACCGCCTCCGGAAGCAACGCCGCGTCGAACGACGTGTCGGCCTCCACCACCATCACGCTGCCCGCCGGCGCCGCCCGCATCATCACCTCGATCAACGCCCGTAGCTCGTCCCACCGCTCCGCGAAAAAAGACCACGGCGGCGACACGAACACCACCCACGGCATGTCGGTCGGCAACGGCGGCAACCGCTTCGCCCACAGCAGCACGTCGCCCGGCCGCACCTCCACCCGGCTCTCGAGCCCGAGCGATCGACACGACCGCTTCAGCACGTCGGCCGTGGGGAAATGACGCTCCACCAACACCGCCCGGGCCGCGCCCCGACTGACCGCCTCGAAACCGAGCGCCCCAGTGCCGGCGAACAGGTCGATGGCCAGCCTCCCCTTGACGTCGACACCCAGCAGGTTGAACAGGCTCTCGCGGACACGCTCCTTCATCGGCCGCGTGCGGGCATCAGGCGTGAATTCCAACGACCGGCCACGGAGGTCGCCGCCAATAATCCGCGGCGGACTGGCCGCTTCATCCTCCCCGGCAGGGAAGGGGCGACGGTCGGAGGAACGACGGGAACGGTCCATGGCCAACGATTCCGGGAAAACGGGAAAACGTGCTATCGTACCCAGAGACACGGGACCGGTGCTTTTGGGTTTCTTTTGGAAGGAGAGAGGTCGATGGCCATGAGATACACGCGGGCGGCGATGGCCGTCTGGTTGATGGCGACGGCAAGCGTCTGTTTTGCCCAAGTGCCCGCGGTGGAAACCCACCCCCACGACCCCACCAAGGCCAAGGCGGAGTTTGAGGCGGCCCGCAAACAGGAAAAAGACCTGATAGCCGAACTCACCCTGCTGCAGGCCGAATACCAGCAGCCGGGCGCCGATCAGAAGGCGGTCGCAGCCAAGTTTGAAGCGGCGAGAGACAAGATTCCAGCCACGAAGGAGCGGCTGGAGGCGGCGGCCTTCGCGCTGGCCATGGCCGACGCCAAGAATCCATCGGCCCGCGAGCTCTGCGGCCTCGTCATCGCCTCACGGCTGCAGGCGGACGACGCCGTCGACGCCCTCAAGTTGGCCGCCATTCTCGACAAGGCCGGGGTCGCTGACGGCAACATCGATATGATGGCGGCGGCTGCCGCGATGGTGCTTTCCCAGCTCGACGAGGCTGGTGCCTGGCTCGAGAAGGCGGAAACCAACGGCATTCAGAAGCCGAAGGTCGCCGAACTGCGGGCCAGCATCGAGGACGAACGCCCCAAGGTGGAGGCCGAGATGGCGGCCCGCAAGGCCGATGCCGCCGCCGACGATCGACCCCGCGTGACCATCACCACCTCGAAGGGAGACGTCGTCGTCGAACTGTTCGAGGACGAGGCCCCCAACACCGTGGCTAATTTTATCAGTCTCGTGGAGAAGGGCTTCTACGACGGCACCCCCTTCCACCGTGTCATCGGCGGCTTCATGGCCCAAGGCGGCGATCCGACCGGCACCGGATCGGGCGGCCCCGGCCACGTGATCGACTGCGAGTGCGAACTGCCCAACGCCCGCAAGCATTTCCTCGGCTCGCTCTCGATGGCCCACGCCGGCAAGAATACCGGTGGATCGCAGTTTTTCCTGACCTTCCGCCCGACGGAGCATCTCGACGGCAAGCACACCGTGTTTGGGCGGGTGATCCAGGGCTTCGACGTGCTGCCGAAGCTCACCCGCACCCAGAGGCAGGACGGCCAGCCGGCCCCGGGCCTCGAGCCCGATACTATTGTGAAGGCAAAGGTGCTGCGAAAGCGGGACCACGCCTACGAACCCAAGACATCCCCTGATCCCAGAAAGTGAGGGAGTGTTATGCACAACACGCACGTCCGGTTGTCTGACCTGCTGGCGGGGCTCCTCGTCGGCGTCCTGCTGACGGCCTCCGCCCCCGCGGCTGACCCCGCCGCCCCATCCTCTGACACAGGAACCCAGCCCATGCCGACCGATCCCGCCGATGCGACCTCACAGGATCCAGCGTTGGGCGGTCGGCTGCCGGATGATCAGCTGCCGCAGACCGACAAAGAGTGGGCAAAGCGGCTGACGCCCGAGCAATTTCAGGTGGCCCGGAAGAAGGGCACCGAACGTGCCTTCACCGGCAAATACTGGAACACGAAAACGCCCGGCACCTATCGCTGCATCTGCTGCGGCGAGCCGCTGTTTCGCTCCGGCGAAAAGTTCGACAGTGGCTGCGGGTGGCCGAGCTTCACGGCTCCGATTGACGGCGTGAAGGGCACGACGATCGCCGAGCATCTCGACACGTCGATGTTCATGCGACGGACGGAAGTTACGTGCCGACGGTGCGGCGCCCATTTGGGGCATGTGTTCAACGACGGCCCGCCCCCCACGGGGCTGCGGTATTGCATCAACTCCGCGTCGATCGTGCTCGAACCGAAAAACGAACAGCAGAAGTAGGGACGTATTCCCTTGCTTGCGCTGCGGGCTTGGATGGACGGGGGGCCCGTCGCGCGGGCTTGGATGGACGGTGAACCGTCGCGCGGGCTTGGATGGACGGGGGGCCGTCGCGCGGGCTTGGATGGACGGTGAACCGTCGCGTGCCCATTCCCATGCAAGCCCGACGCGCCAGCGAGGGAAACCGCGACGACGGAGATTGGTCGGGTTGACAACAAGAATGTTGTGTGTACAAACGTATACATGACACGCAAGCCGGATTTCGTAACCCGAACCGAGCCGATCGCGTTTTTCCTCACATGGACGACGTACGGTTCATGGCTTCCCGGCGATCATCGCGGGTGGGCCGACGGCCGTGGACATCTTCACGCCGCGGAGCCTGCTCGTGCGATGCAGGCGAGCCGCCTCCTGGCGGAATCCCCTCTTACGCTGGGCGTCCGTCAGCAAACGGTTGTGGCAGACGTCATCGCGGCGCATTCCAACATCCGTGGGTGGACACTGCACGCAATGAGTTGCCGCCCTCAGCACGTCCACGTGGTCGTCACTGCCGTGGGTGTTTCGCCTGAGGACGTCTTGTCGCAATTCAAGACGTGGGCCTCGCGCCGTCTCAAGGGTGCTGCGGCCGATGACCGAACTCGACGCAGACGGATGAGGTGGTGGACAGAGGGTGGCAGTAAGAGATGGATTTATGATGTCGCGGAGTTGGAGGCGGTCGTGACGTACGTCGCAGAGTGTCAGGATAAACCAAGAAACTGATGCATCCCGCCGGGGGCAGCAGGATGCGAGCGGGCGGGATTCCCTTGCTTGCGCTGCGGGCTTGGATGGACGGGGGGCCGTTGCGCGGGCTTGGATGGACGGGGGGCCGTTGCGCCAATTCCCATGCAAGCCCGACGCGCAAGCGAGGGAAACCGCGACGGGGATCGTGAGGCGGGACGTATTCCCTTGCTTGCGCTGCGGGCTTGGATGGACGGTGAACCGTCGCGCGGGGTTGGATGGACGGTGAACCGTCGCGCGGGGTTGGATGGACGGTGAACCGTCGCGCGGGGTTGGATGGACGGTGAACCGTCGCGCGGGCTTGGATGGACGGGGGGCCGTCGCGCGGGCTTGGATGGACGGGGGGCCG
>CAYSPN010000458.1:0-2544 GCA_964432895.1 uncultured Candidatus Kuenenia sp. | reverse complement strand
GGCGCTCGAGCGATTTCGTCCGCGGAAGCTTGGCCGGTTCGTCATGCTGGCGCCGCCCAACCACGGATCGTTCGTGGCTACCGCGATCGCCGGCGTTTTCGGGGGGCTGTTCAAGCCGGTGGCCGAACTGACCACCGCCCCCGACAGCCTGGTCAATTCGCTTGGCATGCCAACCGGCATCGATGTCGGCGTGATCGCGGCCTCGCGGGATGCTCTGGTTTCACCGGAGAGCACGCGGCCCGACGTGCCCCATGCCCACGTCACGATTGCGTGTCTCCACTCGAGCCTCTTGTTTCGCCGCGATGCCGCCGATCTCGTGGCAGCGTTCCTCGCCACGGGCAGGTTTCCCGAACCCGAAACAAGCCGCCGTTGACCGTTGAAGAAAACCGCCGCCCGGTGCGAAGGAACCTGTCCCGATGAACATCGCCCCCCGCCCCGTGGGATCTTCTGGACTTGCCGTGGGTCCGCTGGGGCTGGGCTGCTGGCCTTTGGCAGGCATGACTCGATCTGGGATCACGCCTGCCGCGGCCGTGGCCACGGTGGCGGCCGCACTCGACGCCGGCATTGTGCACCTCGACACAGCCTATTGTTATGGCGAGGCGGGCGAGAGCGAGCGGGCGATCGCCCAGGCGATGGCCGGCCGCCGCCGTGACACTGCGGTGATCGCAAGCAAATGCGGCATTCACTGGGAGCCGGGCAGAAAGCAGTGCGTGGACGGACGACCGGAACGAATCAGCCGTGAGGTCGAGGAGAGCCTCGGGCGGCTGGGCACCGATCACGTCGACATGCTCTACCTGCACGCCCCCGACCCGATGATCTCGATCGAGGAATCAGCCGCAGAACTGGCTCGCCTCTTGGCTGCTGGAAAGACCCGCGCGGTGGGCGTGTCGAACGTCTCACGCGAGCAACTGGAGCGGTTCGCCTCCGCCTGCCCACTCTCCGCCTGCCAGATGCACTACAACATGCTGCAACGTGAGATCGAGGCCGAGATCCTGCCGTGGTGCCGCGACCGAGGCGTGGCGATGTTCGTCTATTGGCCGCTGATGAAGGGTCTGTTGGCCGGCGGCATGACGCGGGACCTGGTGTTTCCGACGACGGACAGCCGACACAAATACCCGATGTTCAACGGCACAGAGTTCCAGCGCAACCTCGACTTCGTGGAAGCCTTGCGGCCGGTAGCACACCGGCTCGGCTGCACGCTGCCCGACATGGTGCTGGCCTGGACCGCCGAGCAGCCGGGCATCACCTGCGTCCTCTTCGGCGCCACGTCGCCAGAGCAGGTCGGCACCGACGCTCATGCCCTCACCTGCGAACTCGACGACGACGCTCGGGCAGCGATCGCCGGCGCGATCCGCGACCGCGGCCCGGTCGCCAATCGCCGGGCTGTCTGAACGAAAAACATCGCGTCGTGCCGCCCCGACGGGCGAATGCCCGTCCTCAGCCAGCTTCTTGGCGGGCCTCCGCCCACTGGCATGAGCTTCGCATCCTGCGAAGCAGTCGTGGTCGAGGGCGTGCTGTCGTCCGCATTCCCTTGCTTGCGCTGCGGGCTTGGATGCCCCCCCACTTCCATGCAAGCCCGAAGCGCAAGCGAGGGAATCCGCGTCCAAGCCCGAACGAACACCCGCATTCCCTTGCTTGCGCTGCGGGCTTGGATGAACCCAATGAACGAGGGAGGGCTGCCCATGCCTCGAGAGCCGGCGTTGCTGACCAGCAAAGGCATGGATGCCGAAGCGAAGGCGATATGGCTAGCGCAGTCAGCATCGAGTGAGCGAAGCCCAGCGGGCACCGATCCGCCCTGACGGATTGGGCGACGCAGCGAACGTCCGGCGACGGGGCACGGGCAGCCCGACCGGCGAGGATCGCCAGCGTTCACGCGGCGCCGACGGGTTCCGGTTGGGCAGCCTTCACACTCACGTATGACTGTCGCACCTTTAGGCAGGTCTGCCGAAATGGCTCGGGGCGACTCACACCCGACAGACGCAGCGTCTCGATCGGGCCACGTCGAAACACGAGGTCGCCGCAGTCGTACCACTCCTGCCCGGGCTTCACGATCAGGTCGATCGCGTCGAAGCGATCAAGATCCACATACTGCTCCACCTTCGGGCTGATGCCCCGTTCTACCGTCACCCGGCGGTTCGTCAGGCGGTAGCGGCGAATCGCCCAGGGCAATCGCATCGTTAGATAGAGCATCATTCCCAGCGGGATCGTTGACAGCAGGGCCAAACGACCAATCGACACAGGACCGAATCCGTCCTTGATTCGATAGATCCGGCCCAGCCATTGCCCGAGCGACGTAGCCCCAACCGACGGCCAGACCGTCATCACGGTGGCTTCGGAAACGGCCGGCGGAGCGACCCCGGCAATTGACTGGAGCATCATGGCAAACCACCTCAAGGCTTGAATGGGGGGCTAACTCTCAAGCGAACCCCAGCATGGTACCGTGCCGCCCAAACCGCGAAAGGGGCACTCGAACCAACGGGCCGCCCAGCCCGACTCCGAACAGAGGGACCGGAAAAACGCACCAGAAATAGACCGGTAAAAAAA
>CAYSPN010000457.1:0-5910 GCA_964432895.1 uncultured Candidatus Kuenenia sp. | reverse complement strand
CGAGGACGACTGGGTCTACGACCAGTATTTCGAGACGCCCGAGCAGGTGGTGGAATACATGGACGCGGTTCTCGGGCCGGGCGGTGAGACGATCGGCGACGGCCGCAGGAAGAAGAACCGCGACCAGTCGATCCGGGGCCCCAAGCCGCCGCTGCTGCAGATCCTGTGATGATTCAGCCCCGCACGCTCAAAGGTTTCCGCGACCACCTTCCAGCCCAGGCCCTCGCCCGGGAGCGGGTGCTCGACGTGGCCCGCCGCGTCTACCGCTCCTACGGCTTCGCGCCGATCGACACGCCTGCGCTCGAATACCTCGAGATCCTCACCGGCAAGGGGAGCGACGAGACCGACAAGCAGCTGTATCGATTCAAGGACCACGGCGGCCGCGACGTGGGCCTGCGGTTTGACCTCACCGTGCCCTTCGCCCGGTTCTGCGCCCAGCACATCGGAGTCCTCGGCACGCCCTTCAAGCGGTATCACATGGCGCCGGTGTGGCGGGGCGAAAACACGCAGCGGGGCCGGTATCGCGAGTTCATGCAGTGCGACTTCGACACGATCGGCACGACCAGCCCTGTGGCCGACCTGGAAACAGTGCTCGTCGTGCACGACCTACTCGCCGCGATCGGCATCGGCGGCTTCACGATCCGCGTCAACGACCGCCGCGTGCTCTCCGGCATCCTGCACGAATGCGGTGTGGCCGACCGCTCGACCGATGTGCTGCGGTCACTCGACAAGCTCGGCAAGGCGACGCCAGAGGCGGTGGCGGCGGAACTCGAAGCCCACGGCGTGTCGGCCGACGTGCGAGCGAAGCTACTCGGCATGGCACAGCTTGCCGGCGATCCGGCGACGGTGCTCGCCGCCCTCGATGGGCTCGTTGGCTCCTCCGAAACCGGACGCACTGGCGTCGCCGCCCTGCGGAGCCTGCTCGACGGCGTGCGGCAGGCGGGCGTGCCGGAGGGACGGGTGGTGATCGATCCGTCGATCGCCCGCGGACTCGACTACTACACCGGTATCGTGCTGGAGAGCTTTCTCGACGACCTGCCGGCGCTCGGCAGCATCTGCTCCGGCGGCCGCTACGACAATCTCGCGGGGCTCTACACGAAGCAGTCGCTGCCGGGCGTGGGGGCATCGCTCGGCATCGACCGATTGCTGGCGGGCCTCGAGGAACTCGGCCGGCTCGCCCTCACTGAGACGCCGGCGGAGGTGTTTCTCGTGCACTTCGACGAGGCCCACCTCGCCGATTACCTCCGCATCGCGGCTCGGCTGCGGGCCGACGGGATGGCGGTGGAGTTTTTTCCAGATGCGAAGCGGGTCGGAAACCAGTTGAAGATGGCCGCGAAGAAGGGATTTCGCGTGGCGCTCGTGATCGGCAGCGACGAGTTTGCCGGGGGCACCGCGCAGCTCAAGAACCTCGCCGCACAAACCTCCAGCACCATCGACTGGCACGGCGATCTGCACGTGCTCTCCGACGCAATCCACTCGCACCTCGAGGCGATCAAGGCTGGCGGTGAGTCACTGCCGGCCTGAGGCCAGGCGTAACTCGATCGCGGCGATCGTGTCGGCAACGGCCCTCGCGGTGGCCGGCCGGTTGGCCGGATCGTGGGCGATCATCTGCATGACGAGCTTCGACACGTCCTCGGGAACGTCAGGGACCACCTTGCGGAGTGGCGTCGGCGAGCCATGGGCGATCGAGGCCAGCATCGCCATCATCGACGTGCCGGTGAAGGGCAGCTGATCGGCAAGCAATTCATACAGCATCACGCCCAGACCGAAGAGATCGGCACGGGCATCCACGGCACGGTCGCTGATGCGTTCTGGCGCCATGTAGGCCGGCGTGCCCACGACCGCACCCTCCACCGTCACGTGGGCGCTTGAGTCAGCGCCACCGATATCACGGACAAGCCCGAAGTCGATGATCTTCACTTCCCGCGACGGCCCCTCGAGGATGATGTTCTCGGGTTTGATGTCACGGTGGACGAGGCCCCGGCGATGCGCCGCCGAGAGTCCCTCGGCGATCTCGCGGCCGATTCGGAGGACCTCCGGCAGCGGCACGCGGCCCACCTTCGCCCGGTATGTCGCGAGCGTGTCGCCGTGCAGGCACTGCATGACGATGAAGGGAAGGCCGACCTCGTCGCCGCCCTGCCGATGCTCGCCCACCTGATGGATCGTGACCACGTGCGGGTGCTCGATGGCGGCAGTCGCCCGGCTCTCGCGGATGAACCGCTGACGCGATGCCGGGTCACTCGCCCGCGCGGGGTGCATCACCTTGATCGCCACCCGGCGTTCGAGGCGTTCGTCCTCCGCCAGATAGACCTGCCCCATGGCGCCCCGGCCGATGGTCGCAAGCACTTTGTACCCGCCGATCGTCGGCGGCAGCACGTCCCTGTCGGCGTTTGTCACGAACGCCTCGGTTGGCCCCGCACCTGCCGACGGCGGATTCGTCGCCAGCTCCACCGACGGCGAGAACACGAGCGTCTCGGTGAGCGGCGAGCGTGGCTCGTGGGTGTCTGTGGCGACGTGCTCGATCACGAACGAGCAGAACGGATCACCCCGCAGGAGACAGCTTGGCTCTTCGATGCGGATCGTTTCCCCGTAGTGGGCTGCGATGCCGCGCATCAGTCCGACGGCCAGCGGGCACAGCCGCCGCGCGGAGCTGTAGACCAGATGCAGTTCATCGGGGCTCTGCCGAACCGTCTCCAGCACCGGCGGCGCGGCGCCGGGGGTCGTGGTGCGGACCATGGTGTGGATGATCGCCTCGGTGTGCTCGATGAGGTCGAGCGTGCGCCACGCGGGATCGACGACCGGGCTGGCAACCTTCACCAGATGCGGCGCCAGGAACTGGCCGAACTCCTCGAGGATGGAGGGCAG
The DNA here is from genome assembly GCA_964432895.1 of uncultured Candidatus Kuenenia sp. Taxonomy (GTDB): domain Bacteria; phylum Planctomycetota; class Planctomycetia; order Pirellulales; family UBA1268; genus CAMCQY01. Next base: position 3,045 of record CAYSPN010000457.1, on the reverse strand, counting down.
GGGCCGGCCGGTCGTGTCGGCGATCGACGACAGGATGGCGACCGCATCGGAGTCGGGATAGGTGCCTGAAGGCAGGAACTTGCTCGCGGTCGTCGACACGGTCGACCGGATCCCTTTCCAGGAGGTGCTGCCGGCCGCCGCGACGTCGGCGAACTTCTGAAGGTAGAAGAAGATAAGTCCGTGCACGGGTCTGCTGAATCCCCCTGGAAACCGGAGAAAGATCAGTTAGTAGAGCCGCAGACCCGGTCTCTGTATAGAAGCAGTCCGTGGGCGGCGTGGTAGAGGGCACCGCACTCCACATCCACGTCCGAGGTCTGTTCGAGCAGGGTGACGAGGCGGTCGGCCGCGCGGGTCATCCAAGGCTCATCCAGCTGTTCGTCGTCGAGCGCAAGGCTGAGCACCTCGAAGACATGGCCCGTCGCCGACAGCCTGGCGAACACGTCGGCCGACGTGCCCGGCCGTTCGAAGGAGTGGATCGAAAAACTGCCGTCAGCCTGCTGGAACCGTCTGGCACGGTCGACGCACTCGTCGATCACCTCCTGCGCCGCCGCCCACCCGCCGGAGAGTTGTTCCGGTGAGCGGCCGGTCGCGGCCTGGTGTTTTTTCAGGGCGGCCACCAGGCCATAGAGGCGGTGGGCGCCGCCGCAGGCGCTCGAGACGACGTCGGCATCGGCCTCCATCTCCACGACCCGCTCCGTGGTCCACTTCGAGCCGTCGCTAGCCGTCCAGGCGGCATCGGGAGGCAGGTAGGCGGAGAGCGCCATCAGCGTCCATGTCGCCTCCTGGCCGGGACGGATGTCGGCCTGCGCCTGCGTGAGCAGATCGTTCACCGTGAACGTCTTCTTCCCGACCACGAGTTTCGTGTCGCGAGGGATGCCGTGCCGTCCGCACTGCGACAGGTAGCCGAGCCACTGGTCGGGATGTCCCTGGCCCGTGTTGCTGCCCTCTTCCAGCAGAGCGACGACACCACGTGATCCTGCCCGGAGGTTCCAGCCGGTGATCCGCCCGCCGTCGAGCAGGTAGTCGAGCGCGGTCGAATCGGTGCCGTCGTGTGTGAGCGGGAAGTCTCGGCCGAATGCCAGGATGCCGTGCACCACCTGCCAAGCACCGTGCACCGACGCATCCAGCCGGCGGCCGTCCCGGGCGTGGGCCAGCGCCGCGTCGATCCGCTCGCAGAGCGCTCGCCTGTCGATTGGGGCGACCGTGGCATCGCCAGTGCCAGTCCTGGCGCGCGCCGTGAAGCCGGTGGACTGCTGCCCGCAGCCCGTCAGCAGGCCGATCATGGCCACAATCACGAGGGGCAGGGCCGCGGAAAAACGGGGCCGAACTGCAGCCCGGTGGATTGCGTAGAACGATGCCATGGACAATGCAGGAGCTGTGGTGAGGGGAAGGGGAGCGCCGGTCGCCGATCGGCACTGCTGCTAGAATACTTTCGGGTTCGACGTTCCGGGGCCAGTGCCCCGCTTTTCAGGAGCTGCCGAGAAAACATGCCGTTTTTCTATTTCGATCCGATGTACATGCTCGCGATTGCCCCTGCCATGCTGCTGGCGATGTGGGCCCAGTGGCGGGTGCAGTCGTCGTTTGCAGCGGCCTCCCACGAGCCGGCGCCGCTCACCGGCGCCGCAGCCGCCAGGCACATCCTCGACTCGGCCGGCGCCACTGATGTGGAGATCGAATCGGTGCCCGGGCAACTCACCGACCACTACGACCCGCAGACGAAGGTGCTCCGCCTCTCGCAGAACGTTTACGGCAGCCGCTCGCTGGCGGCCGTGGGCATCGCCGCCCATGAGGCGGGCCACGCGCTGCAGGACCATCAGGGCTATTCGATGATGACGATCCGCAACGCCGCCGTCGGCGTGGCGAACTTCGGCAGCGGCTTCGGGCTGATGGTGTTCATGATCGGCTTGGCGATGGCGCTCAAGCCGGTGGCATGGCTGGGGATCGCGCTCTTCGGGGCGACGGTTTTCTTTCAGCTGGTGAACCTGCCTGTCGAGATCGACGCGAGCAACCGAGCGAAGGCGCAGCTCGTGGACCTCGGCATCGTGCCGACCGGTTCGATGTCGTCGGTGAACAACGTGCTCAATGCCGCGGCCTGGACCTATGTTGCCGGCACACTCCAGAGCGTGCTCACGCTGCTCTACTACGCGAGCTACCTCACCGGTGGCGGCAGCAGCGACTCGGAGAGCTGAGGCGTCGGCGCGTTGCGGGGTAGCTACCCGCAAAACCCTTGCTTGCGCTGCGGGCTTGGATGATGAGCGGGCTTGGATGCAGTCCCATTCCCAGGCTGTTTCCAGGCGACTGCGTCGCAGGATGCGACGCTAGCACCAGCGGGCGGAGGTCCGCCAAGCGAAAACGACACGATGTCGTGTTTCGCGTGAAGTCAGTCCTACTGATTGAGTGAATACAGCAGCACGTTGAGGGCGATCTTCTCGGCGTCGTCGCGGCTGTAGCCGGTGCACTCGAGCGAGTTCTGCTTTTCAAGCGCGCAGGAGAGATCGTAGGGGGAAAAGATCACCGCCCACCGATCTCCCATTCGCACGCCCTCGAGCTTCGGCGGCACCTGCCTCTTCCGCACGTTCATCGGGCCGTCGCCGCCGGCCGGCTCACGGAGCGTCACCGTGCGGATGTCGTAGCCGCCGTAGGTGGCCGCCGTGTAGATCGGGTCGTCGGCCGGAATCTCCTCGAGCTTCTGGGCCGGGAACACCGCGGCGATCTCGGCGCGGAAGGCCGTCGTGAATCCCGGTGACGCGCAGACACTGTCGGCCAAGAGCGTGCCGCCCCGCTCCAGAAACTGCCGCAGCCGTTCTCGCCGCGGCCCGTCGAAGGTGAAGCCCTGTCGGCCGTGCATGAACACGAGGTGGTAGTTGAAGAGTGAAGGATCAGCAGGATCGATCTGGGTCGGGGTGTCGTCGACGCGGACCCCCAGTTCGCGGGCCGCGGCACGGAGGATGTTGGCCAGCGCCGCCGGTGCGGCATCGCACATGCCGGAGTGCTTCAGCTTGGCGATGGCGATCTGGCCCCGCTCCAGGGCGTCGGGGGCCCGGG
>CAYSPN010000456.1:0-2635 GCA_964432895.1 uncultured Candidatus Kuenenia sp. | reverse complement strand
CGTGAACGTGCGTGGCTCGGGCAGCGTGGCGCCCTCGGCCCGCAGCCGTGTGGCCAGGAAGAGCATCAGTTCCTGCTTCTCGGCCGGCGAGAGGTCGGCGGCGGCGGATTCAATCTCGGCAAGGGTTACCATAGGCACAAGTGTACACCACGCCACACCGGAAAGCCAAGGGAATGCACGTTCGCCCGTTCGTCAGACAACGGTTTGAGCCAACCGCACTGAGCCTACTCCTGCGAACTCCTGCGGTTTCCTGCAGACTGCCGACTGCGTCGGAATCTGCGTCGCCTGCCAACGCCATTCCCAACTTTCCCGCAGGAAAACGCGGTTGTGCGTGATCCTACTCGGGGAGCTAAGCCACTCATGTCTTGGAGTGGCAGTCAGAGGCAGGAGGTGGCACAACCTTCTGCCTCTCGGCGTTTCAAAAAGGGCCTTCCAGCCTAGTAGCCCGGACAAAAAGAAGCCGGGGCTCAGTCCAGAGTCGCCCCGATTTTCACCCGCACCTGCCAGTGGGCGATCTTGCCGTCCTCGATGTGCCCCCTTGTTTCCAGCACCTCAAACCAGCGAAGGCTCTTTTCATCGATTGCCGCCTTCGCCACGGCGTTCATCACAGCTTCTTCGATGCTGCTGTGGGATGATCCAACCAGCTCGATCATCTTGTAGGTGTGTTCGCTCATGGGGACTCCTGAGGGTGGTGACGGATCACGAAATCTTATCCATGCCGGCAATGTCCTCAACCACGACGAAATCAGAGCCGCCCTCCAACCAAAGAAACCGCGGTTTGTAGACTGGGCGGCGTAGCCTCAGCCCCAACCACTCCAAAGGATTGGATCAATGGCATTTTCGGCAAAGATTGTCGGCGACGAACTGGTCCTGCGAATCCCCATGAACGCCAAGCCCGAGCGGTCTGCCAGTGGCAAAACGCTGGTGGTCGCCTCAACGCACGGGAACAAGGAAACCGACTGCGTGGTGGACGGCAAGAAGGTGATCGTGGGAGTCAACGCCTACATTCCGGTGAAGTAGGTGGAGCGGCGTGCAGTGGCTTGGGTGGCGTATTCGAAGGGCGGTTGAATCTGGCCATGTGCCCCGCCAGGCCCTGCAGCCGAACCGGCACGCAACATTTTACGCCTTCTGTCATAGAGTTTATCCGGCTCCCGCACGCCCCTCTTCCACCCAAGGAGTCGACATGTCTGCTGACAAAGTGCTGGTTCTCAACGCCACCGGCAAGGTCGGACGAAATGTCTGCCGGGCACTGCTGGAAGCGGGGTTCGACGTGTATGGCACGACGCGGTCGGCCAACGGACCTCTGGTGGGCTGGGGCGTGAAACCTGTGGTTTGCAACTGAACACGCGGCATGGACTTAGACCGCGTCTTTGCGCAGACGGGCGCAAAAAAGGTGTTCGTGATCACGGACTACTTCCGAGCGGCGAAGTCCAATGCCGACGTGGAGTTCAAGCAGGGACGTGACGCCATCGACACGGCCAAGGCGGCGGGCGTGGATCACTTGATCTTCATGAGTGTTGCCGATGCCGAGTTCTTCGACGAGCACACAAAGCACCTGAAGGCCAAGGTGGCATTGAAAAAAAGTGGCGGCGGCCTTATCCAAGGCGAGTGGCGTACCGGTCAAGGCTCGGCTGGCGATGCCGATTTTCCTGCGGAGACTGTTTCTCAAGGACCTGCACCACATGTTCCTCTACTACAAGGTGCACAAAGGCCCTCGCGGCACACCCGAAGCCTTCAGAAAGGGCGTGCCTGATGCACTCACGGCCGAAGACTGGTTCCGCTTTCATGGCCGGTACACCAACGGCGAACTCATTGCCCCGCGGACCACGAGCGGCTGAGCATGTCCTGCGCCGGCCCAACTGCCCCTACACGCTAGTCGCCAGCCGGGTTGTTTTTTGACACGCCGGCCGCGGCACCGACGGCCTCGAGCGCTCTCTGGACATGCGGCTCGGCGGCGAGCGTGGCATTGTAAGCCATTCGCACGATGCCCTCCTTGTCGATCACGTACGTGACCCGCCCGGGAAAGATACCCAGCGCCCGCGGCACGCCGAAGAGCCGCCGGAGGGCCCCGCTCGAGTCGCTGATGATCGGAAAGGGAAGCGAGTGCCTCGTGGCGAACCGGCGATGGCTTTCCGGCGAATCGCTGCTCACGCCCACCACCTCCACGTCGGCGCCGACGAACTGCGCGTAGGCGTCGCGGAAGGCGCAGGCCTGCTGCGTGCAGACCGGCGTACCGTCCTTGGGATAGAAGAAGAGTACGAGCGACTTGCGGCCGAGGAGCGACGTCGAATCGAACGTGCTGCCATCCTGCAGCGTCGCCTGGAAGGGCGGGGCCTTGTCACCGACTGCGATCGAGGGCACGGGCGAATCCCCTGGGGGTGAGTGCGGTATCGACTCCCGGCCGCTACCGGTCAAGTTCGCATAGTACACTTTCGTCGCGGCTGTGGCCGCGGCCGGTCACCAAAAGCAAAATCTGGCTGCTCAACGCAGGCAACTTTAGCCCGCCGAGCGAACCACGCACCGCGTCGCCCTCCCGCCACCCGGAATCGTCATCATGAGCCCGCTCGACTGGACGCTGCTCTCGCTGCACCTGGCAGTGATGCTGTTCGTCGCGGTCGCGTTGGGGCATGCGGCA
>CAYSPN010000455.1:0-2121 GCA_964432895.1 uncultured Candidatus Kuenenia sp. | reverse complement strand
CGGCCCTACAACGAGCAGTACGTGGCCGGCGGGGGTGGCGGGGCATCTACGACTTCGACTCGGGCTGCAAGCTGCTCGACTGGGGTGCCCACACCGCCGACCTCTGCCAGTGGGCCAACGGAGCCGACGACACCACGCCCGCCTTCTACGAGCCGACTGACGCTGGAGGCATCGACCTCTCCGACGAGGCACTGCGGGCCAGCCTGCCACCGCAAGAGAAGCTCTCACGGGGCACCGACGCCGCCCCGCACGCGAGGAACTTCTTCGATAGCGTGAAGTCGCGGAAGCCGACGCTCTGCAATGCCGACGTGATACGGAAGAGCCACATTACCTGCCACGCCGCGGCGATCGCCTGGATGCTCGGCCGCACGCTCACTTTCGACCCGGCCCGGGAACTCTTCACGACGCCCACCGGCCTCGACGACGAGGCCAACGGCCTCCGCCGCCGGCCCGAACGCGACTGCTGGGCTAAAGTCGAGAATAAACTGCCCGCATTCGGTGGGCTGAGATTCAATGCCCGGTGACGTTGTGACGGGCGCAATGCCGCGAGGTGACGTGCAGCTTCGTGGAGATCCGCCGGATATGCCTGGCACCGTTTCCGCGACGATTGACAGGAGTATGTACGGGCGTATATCATTGCTGCAAGGCGTTCGTTCTCCACGGCCATGAGGGACTGGGTGATGACGACGACGATGGTTCGCGATCTGCTGCGTCAGCGACCGTTCCGTCCGTTCCGCGTCGTCATGTCGTCCGGTGAGGCCTATGAGGTCTGGCACCCCGAGATGGCGTGGGTGACGAAGAATGACCTATTCGTTGGCGTCGATGTTGCAGATGACGGCCTCCCCGCAGACGCCCGCATCTGCCCGTTGTTCCACGTGGCGACGCTCGAGCCAATCAATACTGACGCGCGAGCCGGCTAGCTTCGCAGGCATTATCCTTCGACAGGCATCACCGCAGCCCCCTGGCGGGAAGCTGTTCTCTGGTGACGTTTATTCTGGCTCGGGCTCGATCGACGCTGACATCGCGCCCTTGGAGCGGGCCAGCAGTCGGTCGGCGCCGAAGGCGTGGATCTGATCCCGCTTCAGTTCGGCGTGTTCCTTCGTCGTCGTCAGAACGATCACACGCCCCTGGGAGTCGACCTCCTTCGCCAGCAGGTAGCCCTTCTCAGGCGGATGCCCGAAGAGCTTTTGGAGCATCGCGACCACGTATTGATAGGTATGGTCGTTGTCGTTCCAGAGCACCACGTGGTACCGCGGCTGTTTCTTGGGGCGACTGTCGCTTTTCTCGGTCTTGGCGGGGGCGGTAGCCGGGACGTCCTCGACGGGCTCCACGGCGGGGGCAGCAGCGGTCATGGGATGGGCAGACTCCGGCGGGTTTGCATACCCCCGTCGACGGGCCGACGGGAACAGCCTGACAGGAACGATTCCACAGTATAAGGTGTGACCTTCCGCGGTGGCTGTCGCCCCGCGGATTCCCACGGAGATACGCCGCCGTGCTCGACCGCCGATTCGTCGCCGACAACGTGGATCTCGTCGCCACCAACTGCCGCCAGCGGGGCTCCTCCGCCGACGTGGCCCGATTCGCCGAACTCGACCGCCTGAGGCGGCAGCTGCAGGCCGACATCGACCGGCTCAACCAACAGGCCGGCCAAGTGAGCAAGTCGATCGCCACGGCGGCCGACGCCGCCGAGCGCGAGGCCCGCAAAGGCGAAGGCCGGCGGCTCCGCGAGGAGGTCTCGGCCTTCGAAGGGAAGCTGGCCGAGATCGTCCAGGAATCGGACGAGATCCTCCGGGCGATCCCCAACCTCACCCACCCCGCCGCACCGGTGGGAGGTGAGGACGCCGCCGTCGAGATCCGCATGGGGCGGACGCCCGTCGCCGACTTCGACTTCAAGCCGCTCGATCACGTCGAGCTTGGCGGCCGCCTCAAGCTCTTCGACTTCGAGGCTGGCGCGAAGGTGGCGGGCCACGGCTTTTATTTTCTGACCAATGATGCTGTCCTTCTGGAGCTGGCGCTGCAGCGGTATGCGGTCGACCTGCTGATGCGTGAGAACTTCACGGTGATGACCACGCCCGACCTCGCACGGGACAGCATCCTCGAGGGCACCGGCTTCATGCCCCG
>CAYSPN010000454.1:0-5802 GCA_964432895.1 uncultured Candidatus Kuenenia sp. | reverse complement strand
TACTGCCCGAGCATCGAAGACAAGGTGGTGCGGTTCGCCGATAAGGAGAGCCATCAGCTGTTTCTGGAGCCGGAAGGCCGACGCACGCAGGAGATCTACGTCAACGGCATCTCCACGAGCCTGCCCCGCGATGTGCAGGATGCGATGATCCGCCTCGTGCCCGGCCTCGCCCGGGCGCAGATCATCCGCTACGGCTACGCCGTCGAATACGACTACTGCCCGCCCGACCAGCTCACCGCGACTCTTGAGAGCAAGCTCGTGCGCGGACTGTTCTTCGCCGGGCAGATCAACGGCACCACCGGCTACGAGGAGGCGGCGGCCCAGGGCCTGGTGGCCGGCGCCAACGCGGCGCTGACGGCAGCCAGCCGTGAGCCGCTCGTGCTCGCCCGCGAGGATTCCTACATCGGCGTGCTGATCGATGACCTCGTCACCCGCGGTGTGGACGAGCCCTATCGCATGTTCACGAGCCGCGCCGAACACCGGCTCGCCCTCCGGCACGACAACGCCGACCGACGGCTCACCCCGGTGGCCGCCGAACTCGGGCTCGCCGACCCTGCGCGAATCGAGCGGCTGTCGGCGAAGACGGCCGGGATCGAGGCCGCCGTGACGCTTCTGGCCGGCACGCGGATCGAGGGCGTCACGCTCTTCGACCGCCTCAGGCGGCCCGAGGTCGGCTGGCTCGACTGTGTCGCCGCGCTGTCGCCGCTCGAGTCGGTGCCGCCGGAGGTGGCCGAGCAGGTCGAGAACGACATCCGCTATGCGGGCTACGTGAAGGTGGAGCGCGAGCGGATCGAGCGGCAGAAGTCGGTGGCGTCGCGGCCGATCCCTGCCGGCTTCGCGTATGCGAACGTGCGGCATCTCCGCGCGGAGGCCCGCGAGCAGCTCGAGCGAATTCGACCACAGACACTCGGGCAGGCGGGCCGCGTCCGCGGCATCACGCCGGCCGACCTGGCGCTCGTGCTTGTGCATCTGGAAGGCCGGGCCTGAGATCCTGCCATGAAGATCGTCCACATCACGGCCGGCTCCGGCGGCAGGCTCTGCGGGTCGTGCCTGCACGACAACACGCTCGTGCGGAGCCTGCGGGCGCGGGGCGGGGATGCGATCCTCGTGCCTGCCTACGTGCCCACGACCACCGACGAAGACAACGTCGCGATCGATCGCATCGTGATGGGTGGCGTCAATGTCTGGCTCGAGGAACACGTTCCCCTGTTTCGGCACATGCCACGGTTCCTCGACCGCACGCTCGGTCGACTGCTCGATTCCCGCTGGCTGCTCGCCTGGCTCTCCAGCCGCACCGGTTCGACCCGCGCGGCCGACCTCGGTCCGCTGACAGCATCAACGCTCAGGGGCGAGCAGGGCCACCAGCGGAAGGAGGTCGAAAAGCTGGCGGCATGGCTGGCGGCGGAGATGAAGCCCGACGTGGTGCATCTCTCCAACGCCCTGCTCGTCGGCCTGGCGCGGCGGGTGAAGCAGGCCACCGGCGCTCGCGTCGTCTGTAGCCTCTCGGGCGAGGACATCTTCATCGAGCAGATTCCCGCGCCGCACCATGCCCGAGTTCGGCAGCTTCTGCGGGAACGGGCGGCCGACGTCGACCAGTTCGTGGCGCTCAACCGGAGCTTCGCCCGCTTCATGGCGGGCTATCTCGACGTGCCTGAGGAAAAGATCGCGGTCATTCCCCATGGCCTCGACTGCGCAGGATTCCCGGACACGGCCCCCGATCTCTCCGCGCGGCGGCGGGCCCGCGGCGGTCGGCTGGTGGTAGGGTTTCTCGCGCGGGCCTGTCCGGAAAAGGGGCTTGAGCAGCTCGTGCGGGCGCTGCCGTTGCTCGCCCGGGGCCGCGACGTCGAGGTGCTGGCCGCCGGGGCGGAGGTCGATTCGGAGCATGGCTACCGCACGCGTTGTCTCACGCTGTCGCGTGAACTTGGGGTAGCAGAGCGATTTCACTGGCTCGGGCAGGTGGATCGGCCGGGCAAGCTCCGGCTGCTGGAGTCGATCGACGTCTTTGCGATGCCGACCGTGTTTCCGGAGGCGAAGGGGCTTCCGGTCATCGAAGCGATGGCCGCGGGCGTGCCCGTCGTTGCGCCGTCGCACGGCACCTTTCCGGAACTGCTCGACGACGAACGGTCCGGGCTTTTGCATGTGCCGGGCGACCCGGTCGATCTCGCCCACAAACTCGGCCAACTGCTCGACGACGTGGAGCTTGCCTCACGCTGCGGCCGGCACGGCCATGCTCTCTCGCTCGCCCGGCACACGGCCGATCAGATGGCCGCCGGACACGAGGACTTGTATGCGAGGCTGCTAGCCGTCACCGGCCAATCGACCAAAGCGTGACACGCATGCAAGCCCGAAGCGCAAGCGAGAGGAATCCGCGTCCCAGTCCGTGAGGCCACCCGTATTCCCTTGCTAGCGCTGCGGGCTTGGATGGAGCGGACTTGGATGGATTTGGATTCCACGGATGACAATCTCGGAGCTACTTCTTGCCGTCCGGGCGAAGGGTGCTGCCCTCGAGCGCGAAGTTGTGATTGTTCAGGCCCGGCTTGACCGTGACCGTGAGTTCGGTCATTTCGTTGTAGCGTGACGGTATCGATTCCACGCGGCGGTCGATCATCTGGCCGCTGCCCCCCGGATCGAGCATCTTGGTGCCGTCCTTCTGGAAGGAGTTGATCCGCACCCGCTTCGGACCCTCTGCTGCCTCGACGCGGTAGCGGCCGGCCGTGATGCCGGTGCCGGCCGTCGGCCCCTTCCCGTCGGCTGGAATGAGCATGATCGTGCCTGCGTCGATCGTCGCGCCGTCGAGCGTGACGGTTCCCTGCACGACCGGCGGCGAGCGACCGCAGCCGGTCATGGTCAGCGTGGCGAGAACCACCGCTGCCATCCGACGCGGGCCGTTGGAACGTCGGATCGGCGGCGGGCGATCGGCGGAATGTCTCATCATGGGGCGAGCGTCTCCCCGCCGCTGATCGTACCGATCGCCTGCCAGGTGCTGAGGTCGACGGAATTGGAGATGAATTGCACCGCCCCGTCGGCAAAGGCGGCCTGCACGCCTCCAGTGTGCTTGCTGCGGGCGACGAAGCTGAACTTGTCGCCGGAGCCCGTCGCCTGGCAGGGGAGGTGCGGCGGCAGGTTCGCGCAGGAGTAGCTGCTCGGCGTGTACCAATTCGCCACGATGTCGAACGACGAGTTGGGCGTGGACTGTGACGTATCGAAAGCCAAGAACGTGTACGTGTCGCCTCTCGGGTCGCGCGGGCTTTCTGCATTCGTTCCGATGAGGTTGATCTCCGACAACATCAGCGTCTTCGACAGACCATCGGTGATATTGCGGAAGCGCGTGGCCTCAGAACCCTTGTAGCCCCGTACCCCGAAATTCACCGGAGCGGTGCCGGAGCATCCCTTGTAGGAGTTGCTGAAGAGCGTGTTGAACGGACCGCGGTACGTGGTGCCGGAGCGAACTAGGGCGGTGGCGTTGGTGGCGTAGTTCGTCCGTGCCCGGATGTAGTTGTTGACGGAGTTTGTCTGGATGGCGTTCGGACGATCGCTCGGGCAGTAATAGAGGGGAATGCGCACGCTGAGCGGCGCCAGCGGCGATGCCGCGGCTGTATTTTCCAGAGGCCAGCCCGCGAAGTTCTGGTCGTACTTGAACCTATTGGCGAGATCCGTCTGCTCGACGAATGGCCAGAGGCAGGGGAGCCAGGTGGTTTGTATGCACGGCCACGTGCTCGAGCCCAGCGGCAGAACACCGTAGGCGTCGTGGTAGCTCTGCATGCCCAGTGCCCATTGCTTGACGTTGTTGCCGCACTGCGACCGGCGGGCGGCTTCCCGGGCCGCCTGAACTGCCGGCAGGAGCAGTCCCACGAGCGTGCCGATGATCGCTATCACGACCAGCAGTTCCACGAGCGTGAACCCATGAAAAGAGCGATGCCTTCCACGGCAGCCTAGGCGGTGATGACACGAAAAACGCGGCGCGAGACGCGACATGTTCATGAAAGTCTCCCTCGGCTCTCGGCGGCACTGGTGCCGCGAGAAACAGCGGTCCGGGTGAAAACAGTCTCAGGGAACGTTTTGATCCGAAACGGTCCACGTCCCCACCACAAATGATCCTACTGCCGGCCTCGGAAAACAGCTCGACCGGAGTTCAAGACATTTTCTTCAAAACGTTAGCAACGACACCTCCATGGTTTTGGTTCACCCGGCCAAATCGTGGCGTGCTAACGTTTCACGCCACTCTTTGGGGAATGGCATCGAGCATACCCGCGTTCACCGATTTACCATGAGGGTTCTCACCATGAGGCGCCTTAAGCGCGAGGCCGGGATCGCGCCGAATACTGTGGACGGGTCCAGAGGCTCCGCTCGCTTGATGAACATGCCCAATGCACGTCTGACCGCAGCCCTGCACCGTCGCACCGCACGCGACGAATGTGGCGGCCGCATGCCGACCTTCGGGCGATTCGTGCTGGCCGGCGCGATGATGCTCGTCGTGTGCTGCAGCCTGCAGGGGGTCATGGCTGGCGACCAGTTCCTCGGTCGCCATTGCGTCGCCTGCCATGACCGCGACGGCCACGAGGCCGGCCTCAACCTCGAGGACATGCAGATCGAGCCGGCCAAGCACGGGAATCTGCTGATGTTGGAACGGGTGTTCGACAGGATCTCCCGCGGTGAGATGCCGCCCCCGGACGAGCAGCAGCCCTCTGCCGATGAGAAGAAGGCATTCCTGGACCGACTCGGGGCCACCATGCGGCAGACAGGATTGGCACAACAGGCGACCGAGGGCCGGGGGCCTGTGCGGCGGCTGACGCGGGCGGAATACGAGAACACCGTCAAGGACCTGCTGCAGATCAACGTGTCGCTGGCGGAACTCTTTCCCGATGACGCGAGCACCGATGGCTTCGACAAGGTCGGTGCAGGGCTCACGATGTCCGCCTCCCACTTCGAGGCCTATCAGTTGGCGGCCGACAAGGCCCTTGCGGAGGCGATCCCGGAGAAGAAGTTTGCTCCGCTGCAGTATGCGGATGATGCCCAGGCGCTGTTCAACCGCAGACGCGACAACTTCGCCACGTACGGCTGCTGGCTGGAGGAGGATGCGTTCATCGTGACGTCACGACTCTTCTACCCCTACACCGCGATTCTTGCGCCATCGGCGCCCCGGGGCGGCCGATATCGTGTCCGGGTCACTGCTCAGGCGAGAAACAGCGACGGAAAAGGCCTGCCACTCGGGATCGGGGTCCACAGCAATATCGCGTCGAAACCCGATGCACCGGACCTCGAGCAATGGCACGATTTCTCCGAACTCGCCACGAGCACGATCACAACGGAAATCGACCTCCAAGCCGAACAGAGGGTCCACATCTTCGGCGTCACGCTGTGGCAACGGGACTTCGTGATCCCGAAGTACCGTCGCGGCCAACTGTGGGACAAGTCAGCACTGGCCATCAAACGGTTCGAGGTCGAGGGGCCGCTGAAGGCCGACGGCACACTCGAAACCTGGCCACCGGAGAGCTACCGAGTCCTTTTCGACAACCTGCCTCTGAAGCTCCTGTCGCAGGTCACGAAGCAGCCGGCCGCGAAGGGCATGCCCGACCCTTGGGTGCCCGTGTCTGATAGGCCGAAGGAGGATGCGGAGCGGCTCCTGCGGCGTTTCCTGCCGAAGGCGTTCCGCCGTCCAGCGTCGGACGAGGTCGTCGCGGAGTATGTCGGTCGCGTTCATGGCGAGCTCGATGCCGGGGTTTCGTTTCACGAGGCGATGCGAAACGGCTACAAGGCAGTGCTCTGCTCGCCGCACTTCCTGCTGCTCGAGGAAAGGCCCGG
>CAYSPN010000453.1:0-1987 GCA_964432895.1 uncultured Candidatus Kuenenia sp. | reverse complement strand
GGCGGCGGCGGCGGTCGTGGTGGCTACGGCGGCGGCGGCGATCGCTACTAATCGCTCCTTGCTGCAACGTTGTTGAAACACGCATCACGGGAGCCGGCGTCTCGCAAGATCCGGCTCCCGTGATCGTCTCTTGGTGGCAATCTCCCGAAGACGATCATTACGAAGACACACAGACACTGAACTCAGAAGACATTGAAGGAAGCCGATGAGTCCCCCCCCAGCCAGAGGCAAGTTCGCCAAGACCGCCCGCAAGAAGGCCAAGCCGCGTGCAAAGGTCAAGCGGCGCGATCCCATCTTCATCGACGGCGCCCGTCCGCGGCCGATGTTCGTCGATTACAAGGATCTCGAACTGTTGGGCAAACTCGTCAATCGCCAGGCCAAGATTCTCGGACGGCGGAAGAGCGGCTGCACTGCCGCCAGCCAGCACGCCGTGACGCGGGCCATCAAGCAGGCCAGGTTTATGGCGTTGCTGCCGTATGTTGGCGAGTAGTGGTGTGGGCTTGAAGACTCGTCGCCGCGTTGAGTTCCGGGACACTGACGCGGCCGGGATCGTTCACTTTTCGGCGTTCTTCTTCTGGATGGAATCGGTCGAGCACGAGCTGATGCGGTCGGCCGGGCTCCAGGTGTTTGAGCGGCATCCCGACGGCAGCGAATACAGCTGGCCCCGCGTTTCAGTCTCGTGCGACTACCGCTCGACCGCGCGGTTTGGCGACGAACTCGACATCACCATCGGCGTGTCGGCCATTGGACGGACCAGCGTCACCTACCAGTGCGTGTTCGAGCACGAGGGGCGGACTGTGGCGGAGGGACGCGTCGTGGCCGTGCGGTGCCTGATGCGGCCGGGGAGCACGCTCGAGCCGGTCGCCATTCCTGCCGATATCGTTGCTCGCCTGACCGCGCCTGCCGCGGATAGGGAAAAACACCGTCCGGAAGCACCTTCCTGAGTATCTGAAGCGGCCGCCATGCTCGAGGTCGATCGCATCTCGAAGGTGTTCCCGGTGCCCGTCGGCGAGCTCCGCGTGCTCGACGGGATTTCCTTCCTGCTGGCCCCCGGCGAACGCATGGCGATCATGGGGCCGAGCGGATCGGGCAAGAGCACGCTGCTCTCGATCCTCGGGGCGCTTGAAGAGCCAACCAGCGGCACGGTGCGGCTCGATGGCGCCGATCCCGTCGCGATGACCACCGATGAACGGGCCGTCTATCGGAACCGTCGGATCGGATTTGTGTTCCAGGAACACCATCTGCTGGCCGGCTGCACGGCGGTCGACAACGTCGTGCTGCCGGCGCTCGCCACCGGCAGCGTGCAGCGCGACATCGAGGTGCGTGCCCGGCGGCTGCTCGAACGCGTCGGCCTCGGCGATCGGCTCGGCTCGCTGCCCGCGGAACTCTCGGGTGGCGAGCGGCAGCGGGTGGCCGTGGCACGGGCGCTCGTGCTGTCGCCCCGGCTGATTCTGGCCGACGAGCCGACCGGGCAACTCGACGCCCACGCCGCCTCGACGGTCACCGAACTGCTCGTTGAACTGGCGGCGGAGGCGGGCGGCATGCTGGTTGTCGTGACGCATGCGGAGGCAGTAGCGGCCCGCGTGGGAACCGTCCACCGGCTTGTCGATGGGCGGCTCGTCGCTGGGCGGCCTGTGCCATGACTGCGGCCGGCCCTTCCAGTCGACCCGGCACGCCACCCGTGAGGAGCCTCGTCGGACTGGCCCTGCGGCTGATGCGGCAATGGTGGCCGCACCTCGTGGCGCTGGCGGCAGCCTGCGGCATCGTGGCCGCGACCATCGCCGGGGCGCTGGGTGTGGGGGACTCGCTCACGAGCGGACTGCGGCGGCTGGCACTGGCCCGCCTCGGTGGCATTCAGGCGGCGGTCCTCTCCGACGGACTCTTTCGCGCGAAACTCGCGGACGAGACCACCAGCCGGCTGCGGTCGCAGACCGCTACGGCGAATGCAGTCGCCGCCGATCGGCTTGTGTCCGCGATCGTGCCGGCG
>CAYSPN010000452.1:0-2774 GCA_964432895.1 uncultured Candidatus Kuenenia sp. | reverse complement strand
AATCCGGAGTTCAACAGCGTCGGCCCCGTGTCGGGCGGCCAAGAATACGTGCTCACCAACGGCCTCGACTTCGGCATCGAGGTGCGGTATTAACTTCACGCCGAGCACGGCCATCCTGGCCGAGACCGGCGTGAAACGGATTCCCTCGCCCGCGCTTCGGGCTTGCATGGGAACCCCTCTTCATCCAAGCCCGCAGCGCAAGCAAGGGAATACGGGCTGCCTGCACACCCCGTGCCGAACAGGATGGCCCGGGATGCCCTCCGCGAACGCTCGGCGACGGCACGGGTAACCCCACGCCAACCCTGTCACGCCACCGACACCGGACGCTGGGCCGACCGGGCATACGCTGGATCGATCCGGGCGAGTTCCTCCTGCATCGCGGCCACTGTCCGCCGGATCTGGTCCGGTGTGTGGCTCGACGTGATGAAGAACCGCAGCCGGGCCGCCCGTTCCTCGACCGCCGGATAGAGGATCGGCTGCACGCTGATGCCTCGGGCGAAGAGGGCCCGCGAGAGCCGCAGGCTGTTCATCGAGTTGCCGAGGATGATCGGCACGATCGCCGAGCCACCGGACGGACCGGTATCCAGACCCGCTTCGCGGGCCAGCTGCAGAAACAGCCTCGCGTTGGCATGGAGCTTCGCCACCCGTTCGGGTTGCCGCTGCAGAAGCCGCATCGCTCCAAGGGCCGCCCCTGCCGCGGCCGGCGGCAGGCCGACCGAATAGACGAAGCCGGGCACCGTGTATTTCAGCCAGCGGACGAGCGTCTTCGATCCGGCGATGTAGCCACCGCAGCTGCCGAGCGCCTTCGAGAGCGTGCCCATCCAGAGGTCGACGTCGGCGGGATTCACGCCGAAGTGTTCGCCGATGCCGCGGCCCCGCGGTCCCATCACGCCGATCGAATGGGCCTCGTCCACCATCAGGAGCGCCCGATGCCGTTTGGCCAGGGCGATGAACTTCGGCAACTCTGAGAAGTCGCCGTCCATGCTGTAGATGCCCTCGATCACGATCAGCACCCGACGGTACTGCCCGCGCATCTGGGCCAGCAGCTTTTCGGCCGCGTCGAAATCGTTGTGTGGAAACGGCCGCCGCCGGGCACCGGAGAGCACGGCCCCCTGGAGGAGGCTGTTGTGGGCCAGGGCGTCGTGCAGCACAAGGTCGCCGGGACCGACGACGTGCCCGATCACCGTCTCGTTGGTGGCATGGCCGCCGACGAACGTCACGGCGTCCTCCGTGCCGATGGTGCGGGCGATCTCCCGCTCCAGCTCCTGATGGATCGTCTTCTCGCCCGAAACGAGCCGACTGGCCGACACGCTCGTGCCGAAGCGGTCGATCGCAGCCTTGGCGGCCGCCGCCACCTCCGGCTCGCCCGACATGCCGAGGTAGTTGTAGGTCGCCCAACTGATCATCTCCCGGCCGCCGATCACGGTGCGGTCGTTGGTGAGCCCCTCGTGGACGCTGAAGTAGGGATTGTCGAGTCCCGCTTCGCGAACCATCGTGAAGTTCTGCTCCAGTGCACGCACCTCCGGAAACTGGGCGATGTCGTAGGCATCGACCGGGATCTCGGTTGTCGGTGGTGATGCGGTTGCCGCGTCAGCCTGCGAGCGATACTGTTCCTTGACCGGCATGTGATCGAGGATCGCCTCACTCACCTCGCGGCAGGTCTCGATCTGCGGCAGCACCTGCTCCGGGAAGCGGGCGCCGAAGGCCTCCTCGAGGCTCGCGACGATCTCCATCCGTTCGAGCGAGTCGAGTCCAAGCTCGACGATGTTGGTGTCGAGCGTGAGGGTGCCGGCCCGTTCCTTGGCGATGCGGCGGACGTGGTCGAAGACGGCCTGCACGATCTCCTGTGGAAGTTCGCGGTCGGCCCGCCCGCCTCGCGACGACTCGCCCACCGGCCGTTGCCGTGCCAGCCGCGGCTGCTCCGATCCCGGAACGGCCGCGGGCGGCTGCAACCAGCCGATATGCTGATCCACCACCTCGAGCGTGCCGTCGAGAAACTGCCGCTTGCAGGCATGCCGCTGGATCTTGCCGCTCGACGTCTTCGGCACGCTGTTGGGCCGCACCAGCACGATCGCCTCGACGGCGAGTTCGTGTTCCGTCGCCAGCCGCTTGCGGATCGCCTCGAAGGCGGCCGCCACCTCGGCGGGCTCCCGCTTGCCTCGCTCGACCTCCGCCACGACAGCCACCCGCTCGCGGCCATCCACATCGACGGCGAAGGCGGCGATCGATCCGGCCCGCACGAGCGTGCTGGCCTCTTCGACCGCATGCTCGATGTCCTGCGGGTAGTGATTGCGGCCGCGGATGATGATCAGGTCTTTGAGCCGGCCTGCCACGAAGAGCTCACCATTGTCGAAGAATCCCAGGTCTCCGGTGCGGAGATACGGGCCTGGATTGGGCCGCCACGTGGTCACTGCCTGATCAGGCGACGGCTGGTCGGACTGCGCCAGCATCGCCCCGAAAGTGGCCGCGGAGGCGTCGCCACGGTTCCAGTAGCCCTGTGCCACGCTCGGCCCGCTGACCCAGATCTCGCCGACGCGACCGGGCGGCAGCGCCTCGCACGACTGCGGGTCGACGATCAGCACGTCCTGGCCGTCGAGTTCGCGGCCGCTCCCCACGAGCCGTCGGACTGCCGGCGCATTCGCGGGCCGCACGACAGCGGCGCCGGTCTCGATCGAGGCCGCGTCGAACGACCGGATCACCGGCGGCTCGAACTTCATGCCGCCGGTCACCATCAGCGTGCTCTCGGCGAGGCCGTAGCAGGGATAGAACGCCTC
>CAYSPN010000451.1:0-1787 GCA_964432895.1 uncultured Candidatus Kuenenia sp. | reverse complement strand
GATCCGCTCGGGAAGCCACGACGACGTGCGCATTCCCCTTGGCGGCAGGGACCATTCCGTTCCGGAAATCTCCGCGATGGTGTTGCAGGAGCTGAAGCGCGACGCCGAGGCATTTTTCGGCAAGGCGGTCCGTCAGGCCGTGATCACGGTGCCGGCCTATTTCAACGACGCACAGCGTCAGGCCACGAAGGACGCCGGCCAGATCGCCGGTCTCGAGGTGATGCGGATCATCAATGAGCCGACGGCGGCGGCACTTGCCTACGGCCTCGAGAAGAAGGCTCAGGAGAAGATCGTGGTGTTCGACCTGGGTGGCGGCACGTTCGACGTGTCGGTGCTCGAGGTGGCCGACGGCGTGTTTCGCGTGATCAGCACCAATGGCGACACGCATTTGGGCGGCGACGATTTCGATCAGACACTGATCAACTACGTGGCCGATCAGTTCAAGAAGGAGCAGGGCATCGACCTGCGGAAAGACACGATGGCCCTGCAGCGGCTCCAGGAAGCCTGCGAAAAGGCCAAGAAGGAGCTGAGCTCGGCGCAGAGCACCGACATCAACCTCCCCTTCATCACGGCCGATGCCACGGGGCCGAAGCATCTCCAGGTCACCATTACACGGGCGCAGTTCGAGCAGATGTGCGACGGCCTGGTGGAACGGTGCCGCGGGCCGGTCGTGCAGGCGCTTAAGGACGCCAAGCTCGATCCCAAGGACATCGACGAGGTCGTGCTCGTCGGCGGTTCGACCCGGATTCCGAAGGTGCAGGAGCTTGTGAAGAAGCTCTTCAACAAGGAGCCGCACAAGGGCGTCAACCCCGACGAGGTCGTGGCTCTCGGCGCGGCGATCCAGGGGGGCGTGCTTGGTGGCGAGGTGCAGGACGTGCTCCTGCTCGACGTCACGCCGCTATCGCTCGGCATCGAGACCGAGGGCGGTCTGTTCACGAAACTCGTCGAGCGGAATACGACCGTGCCGACCGAGCGGAAGCAGGTATTCAGCACCGCGGCCGACAGCCAGACGGCTGTGACCGTGAGCGTGTATCAGGGCGAACGGCCGATGGCGAAGGACAACAGGCTCCTCGGCCAGTTCAACCTGGAGGGGATTCCGCCCGCGCCGCGTGGCACTCCCCAGATCGAGGTGAAGTTTGACATCGACGCCAACGGCATCCTGTCGGTGAGCGCGAAGGACCTTGGCTCCAACAAGGAGCAGACGGTCAAGATCGAGCAGTCGAGCGGCCTGAACGAGACCGAGATCGAACGGATGCGGAAAGACGCCGAAGCCCACGCCGAGGAAGACAAGCGGAAGGTGCGGCTGGCCGAGGCCCGCAACAAAGCCGAGGCGCTCTGTTTCCAGACGGAGAAACTCGTCAAGGAGAACAGCGAGAAGCTGTCAGCCTCTGACAAGGCGCCGCTGGAGGCGGCGATTGCGAAGGCCCGCGAGGTGGCGAAGGGCGAGGATGTCGATGCGATCACGTCGGCCCACGACTCGCTCGAGCAGGCGGCCCACGCACTCTCGAAGGTGCTCTATGCGGCCACGAGCGGACAGGCTGCGGGAGCTGGCCCGGGCGAAACGGCCGGCGCAGGCGGCGGCGCGAAGGGGCCAGACGACGCAATCGACGCGGAGTTCGAGGTCAAGAAGGATATTTAGCCAAGACAGGAGCCAGAACAGGGGCACGGATATGCGTCGGAACCGCAGAACCCTTGCTTGCGCTGCGGGCTTCCATGGGGCCTGATTCCCATCCAAGCCCGAAGCGCGAGCGAGGGAAATGCGGAGCGCGGTTCCAAACGATCCCATG
>CAYSPN010000450.1:0-9813 GCA_964432895.1 uncultured Candidatus Kuenenia sp. | reverse complement strand
AGCACGTCGCAGCTGTCCGGATCGGACGCGATGAAACGGGCCAACGCATCCCCCTCCAGATCGCCTGTGAGGAGCATCCGTCGACCCGCCGACTCCACGGCAAGCACGAGGCTCGTCTCGTTGTCTGTCGCCATCGCATCTCCCATCGCATCTTTCAGCGCTACGTGATGCAGATGCGGATCGCCGCTGCCGGCGTTCGGATGCAGCACACGAACCCGGCAGAGCGGATCGAGCGCGAATGACTCCCCCGCCGCAGCAGATCGCACCGGAATCCCCGCCGCCCGCGCCAGCCGCAGCACCTCCCCGGCCGCCCACGAATCGCTCACGAGAAACGGCGGCGGCACCACAATCTCGCCCACAGCGAAGCGATCAAGTAGTTCTGGCACGGCATTGAAATGATCGGTGTCGGCATGCGAGATGACGAGCGTGTCGATACGATTGACCCCCTCGTGCCAGAGCACCGCAGTCATGGCACGCCTGGCCGCGGACGGCGCCCCCAGCCGGCCGGCGTCGTAGACGAGGCACCGCCCCGCCGGGCTCCTGACCACGATCCCGCAGCCGTGCCCCATCGCCGCCACCACGACCCTCATTCCGGCGTGCTGAGGGGCTCCGATTCCGGCGTGCTGAAGATGGCCCAGCCGCGGCACGGCCACGCCGGCCCAGCCCACGACCACCCACGCCGCTGCCACCGTCACCCACGTGCTCATGCGGGTCAGCCGCTCCCGCGACACGACGAGCAGCGTCGCGGCCAGGAGCACGTACCATCCGGCGACCCACCATGCAGGCGGGCCGGCGACCCACCAATACCCTCCCGGCAGGCCCGCGGCCCAGCTCACGACCGCGCCGATGCACCGCAGGGTGCCGTCGCAGGCCCAGCCACAAGCCGCCGCGAGCACCGCCGACACTGGTGCCGTGACGAGGCAGAGAAACCCCCACGCCATTGCCACCGCCACCAGCGGCGCGATCAGAGGATTGAGCACCAGCCCCACCGGACTGACGAGGTGAAACCATGACGCCACGATCGGTGCCGTCACGGCCCACACCGCGGCCCCCGTGACCACCATCTCGAACGTCTGCCGACCGATCCGGCGGAGCCGCCGTTCCATGGGCGAACGACTGCGTTCGATGAGCCGCTCGATGGGATCGTCGGTGTTGGTGCGGGGCAGGGCGGCCGACGCCCCGATCAGTACGGCGGTCGACAAAAACGACAGCTGCGAGCCGATCCGAAACAGTTCGGGCGGATGCCAGAGGAGCACGAGGATCGCCGCCAACGCCAACGAATTGACAGCCAGCGACCGCCTGCCGAGCGCCGCCCCCAGACACGTCAGCCAGATGAGCAGCGTCGCTCGCACGACGGGCGTCTCCGCCCGCACGAGCGCCATGTAGAGCCCGGTGCAGCAGGCCACGGCCACCAGCGACCAACCGCGTGGCAGGGCGAGCATGCGGAGCACCTTGAAGAGCGCCAGCGACAGAAAGCCCACGTGCAGCCCGGAAATCGACAGAATGTGGATCGTGCCCGTGACCAGAAATTCGAGCGACTCCTCCCGCGGGAGCGACTCCCGGCTGCCGAGCAGCAAGGCCGCTGCCAGCGGCGCCCGCTCCGCCGAAAGATGCCGCCTCAACACCTCCACGCCGCTGTCCCGCAGCCGGTCGACCCACGCCACGGGCGACCATGCCGAAGGCCGCGACAGCACCCGCACACACGCCGCCGAATGGGCCCGCACGATCGACAGGCACCGCAGCGACCGGGCACGCTCGCGGAAATCGAACTCGCCTGGGTTGAGCGGTGGAGGAGGCCGCATGCCCCGTCCGAACACACGCACCCGGCATCCTGCCACCACATCCGGCGGCTCGCCATCGACGATCAGCGTCACCCGACCGGAGGCCGTCCGCCACGTGGCACCCCGGCGGACAGCCCGCACCGCCACCACACATTCACTCGACGGCCGCTGGACAGCCGCCTGCGCGGCCCCGCTCCGCAGCGGGTCGATGACGGGGGCCGACAGCCGCCGCGGTGATTCTTCCGCAATCCCCTCGACGGCGACCGGTTGCGGCGCCGACGTCAGGCTCCATGCCAGATCGTCGCAGGGAAACAGGTTGGACCGAATCGCAGACCAGCCGGCGGCCCCACCGCCGACCGCCACCAGAAGCGTGAGCGCCGCCAATCCATACCGGCCCATTCGAGCCAGCACGGACCACGCCAACACGGCCACGACCGCGACCAACCAACAGACCTGCGGTGAAAGATCGACCACGGCCGGCAGGCCACACCCGACCGCAACCGCCACAGCCACGACCACAAGCGGCCGCTCAGGCAACGCTTCGCGACGCACGATGCCCCAAAACCGCTCGGCGCACGAACCGGCCATCTCATGTGCCACCTCGCGAATCAGCGAAAAGAATTGCTGCGAATCTCCCATACATCCCATGGCGAGCGCGGATGGCAGAAAGGGCAAGTGAACAATCGCGATGCAATCCGGGGTAGGCGGGCCATCGCTTTTTTGTCGAGCGGCTTCGGGATTCACGCGGCTTTTCGAATCCCACAACGCGGATTCCTCTCGCTCGCGTTTCGGGCTTGCATGGGAGCCCGCCCGGCGCGTCGACTGGACCGCGCGGTCAGGCGCGGCGGCGGGCCTGCACGATGCGGGGGAGCCCCGCCATATCCTTGAGCGTCGGCTCGAGGCTCAAGGCCGCCTGTGCCACGATGACCTCCTCGGCCAAAGCGGCCGTGGACGGCCCCACCTCCACCAGCAGCCAGCCCCCGGGCACGAGTTTCCCGGCAGCCTCGGTGGCCAGCCGACCGATCACCTCCACGCCGGTCGGCCCCGACACGAGCGCCGTCCGCGGTTCGTGCAGCCGCACATCACGGGGCAGGGCGTCGAACTCGTCCTCGCGGACATAAGGCGGATTGCTCACGATCACATCCCACGGCCCCGCCGCCCGCGAATCGCCGAGCAGGTCGCACTCCACGAACTCGATCCGGTCTGCGACCCCGTGACGCTTCGCATTGTCGCTGGCCACCGTAATGGCCTCAGTCGAGATGTCCGTGGCGACAAACGCCGCCTGCGGGAGCCGCTTGGCCAGTGTCACGGCGATGGCGCCAGACCCCGTGCCCACGTCGACGATCCGCGGCTTCTCGCCGATCACCCCGGCCGTCTTGCAAAGATCGAGCACGCGGATCACCAACTGTTCCGTTTCAGGCCGGGGCACCAACACGGCCGGACTCACGGCGAACGACAGTGAAAAGAACTCCTTGCTGCCAACGAGATAGGCCACCGGCTCCCCCTCACCACGCCGCTTCACGAGCGACCGAAAACGGGCCCGCTCCTCCTCGTTCACGGGGACATCGAAGGCCGTATACAGCGCGATCCGCGGACAGCCTCGAACGAAGGCCAGCAGCACCTCGGCGTCGAGCCGAGGCGAGTCGCTGCCCCGGCTCGTGAGCCAGTCGGTCGTCCAGGTCAGCAGCCGCCCCACCGTCCAGACATCGCCGCTTGGTTGTTCACCTGCCATGCTCGAATCTCCGCTTCGTCCGTGAATGTTGGTCTGGGAGGATCGATCTCAATGCCGCTCGACGGGCCGGCGAAGGGCCTTCAGGTCGAGGCCGCTTTGGCGGAACGCTCCATCTCGCTCCTGCGCAGCTCTCGCGCATGCCGCTCGATCGCCTCGATCACCAGGCCCAGCCGCCCGGCCATCACCTGGTCGAGCGTGAAGCTCTCGTTGATCCGATGATCGGTGAGCCGATTTTGCGGGAAGTTGTAGGTGCGGATCCGCTGGCTGCGGTCACCCGAGCCCACGAGCGTCTTCCGCTCGGCCGACCGCTTCTCATGTTCGATGGCCCGTCGGTATTCATAGATTCGCGTTTTCAGCACACGGAGCGCCTTGGCCAGATTTTTGTGCTGGCTCTTCTCGTCCTGGCATTGCACCACGATGCCGGTCTCCATGTGCGTGAGCCGCACGGCTGAGGCGGTCTTGTTGACATGCTGCCCGCCCGGGCCGCTTGCACAGAAGAGGTCCTTGCGGTATTCATCGGGCGAGAGCGACACCTCCACGTCTTCCGGCTCCGGCAGCACCGCCACGGTTGCGGCCGAGGTGTGAATCCGCCCCTTCGTCTCGGTATCGGGCACCCGCTGCACACGGTGTCCACCGCTCTCGTGCTGCAGCTTCCGATAGATCGCGGCGCCCTGCAGCCCCAGCACGAGATCCTTGAAGCCGCCCAGTTCCGTCGGGCTGGCGTCGAGCACCTCAACATCCCAGCCCTGTTCGGTGCAGTAGCGGCGATACATCTCGTAAAGGTCGCGGACGAAGAGCGCCGCCTCGTCGCCGCCCGTGCCGGCCCGCAACTCCATGATACAGCGGGCCCTGTCGGCATCCTCGTCGTCAGAACAGAGGTCGAGCAGTTCGTCCCACTCCTGCTCACGGCGTTGCCGCAAGCCGGGCAGTTCCGATTCTGCGAGGTCTTTCAGGTCGCGATCGTCGCCGGCCGCCATCTCAACGTGCTCGGCGATCTCGCGCTCGAGGGCCACGAACTGGCGATACTTGAGCGCCAGACGGGCGAGCGTGCCATGCTCGCGGGCAGTGGCCGACAGCCGCGACTGATCGGCGAGCACCACCGGATCGACAAGCGCGCGTTCAAGTTCCTCAAACCGGGAAAGCTTGGCTTCGAGTTGATCGCGCATGAATCCGGAGAACCGCCCTCCTGTGCCCGACAGCACGCTCGCACGCGGCCGTTCAGGAGGCCGGAGCGTCGGCCTTCTTTGGCTTCTTCAAGCTGGCATAGCCCGCAGAGGCGAACTTCGACTTGAACTTCTCGATCCGGCCCGCGGTGTCGACAAACTTCAGCTTGCCCGTGAAGAAGGGGTGGCAGACGTTGCAGATGTCCACCTTGATCTCGGGAACGGTGCTGTGCGTGTTGAACGTGTTGCCACATCCACAACGGACGACGGTGTCGAGATACTTCGGGTGAATGCCTTCTTTCATGATCTTCTCTTCTTGTGTACTTCTGGCTTGAATCTTCCGGCGGCGAAACCGACTAGGATACTGGCAACGCATCCGGCGGGCAACGCAGGATGCAGCGACGCCTGAAAAGCCGCATCTGCCCCCGCCATTTCGCCTACTGCTTCGCCTTTTTTTCCAGTTCTTCCGCGAGCAGCCGGCTGCCGAATCGCTGCGGCGATGAGTCTTCACGGAGCAGTTTGACGGCCTCCTCGGTGCGGCCGAGCCCGGCCAGCGCGCGGGCCAAATTACCACGGGCAGCGTCGGTCCAACGGCTGTCTGGGGCCGCATCCAATGTCATCCGCCCGAGATAGTCGACCGCCGTGGCGTTCTCCCCTTCAGTCAGCGTGAGCACGCCTAGCCAGTAGGTGGCGTCTTCCTTCATCTGCTCGAACAACCGCTTGACGCCTTCGGCCTGCTCCGGAGGCACCGCCTTGATGGTCTCGGCAATCGTCTGCCGCCCAGGCCGGGCCGCCAAGTAACTCACCTTCGCGCCGTCAGGACCATCGAGCTCTCCGCGGAATTCGCGGAGCCGGGCTGCATAGAGCGGCCGCACGACCCGCGTGCTCCTGCGGCCCCCCAGGCTGTCGCCGCCTGTCGGCTGCGCGATCTGCACCGACATGACGGACAATTCCCGACCAACGGTCATCTGCACACGGGCGGCGTCGCTCCGGCGGCGCGACAGCACCTCCCAGGGAAACTCCCACAGACCAACCCGGCGACCGCCACTCCCGGCCGCCGCCTGATCACCTGCGGGAGTCTCGGCGGCCGGCAGGGCCTTGAGCGCTCGCGCACCCACGGCAGACGCATCGAGGGCGAGCTCCATGCCCCGCGAGCCCACGAGCTGCTCATCCACAGCCCGCATCCGTCGGGACAGGTTCCAGGGATCCGCGGCGACGAGCACCGACAACCCGGCGATGTCGGCCGCCTGCACCGGATAGCTCCGGTCGGGGAACGACAGCTTCTTCAGGATCGAAGGATCTGAGGCGGCCTGCCGTGCCGTGGCAACACCGACGCCATCTGGCCCCGGGATCGGCATCCCGTACGTCGGCTCGAAGAGCCAGGCTTCCCCATTGGCGATGACCGCCGGAATCCAAGCACGGACACCGCGGTCGGGATCGCCTGTTGCAAGCATCACGCCATCGAGCCCGGCATGCCGCACCAATTCGAGGAAAATCCACGCCCGCTGCGCCGGGCTGGCCCGGCCCGAGAGCAGGATCTCACCCGGCAGAAACCAGCGGGTGCCCGGTGTGGCCTCCGTCGCTGCCATTGGTGGATCGCTGACGAGTGCCAACGACCGCACCGTCCAGCGAAAGAGATTGACGGCGATGTCGAGATCCTCGACAGCATCGCCCCGGGCGCTGGCAGCGATGTCGGCCAGCCACCGCTGATCTCGCAACACCGTGATATCGGTCGCCGCGTCGAACACCGAACTCCCCAGAGATTCGGGCGTGGTGCCGGCACGAAGGCTGTCGGGCAGGGTGGCGAAGAGCGGATCAACCTCCCAACTGGCCGCGAGAGGCACCCCGGCGATCACGGCGGCGTGGCTCCACTGGTTCAGCCGGTCGAACACCTGCGCGAAGGCCGACTCCTCGTCGTAGTCATCGAGCCGGTCGAGCACCGCCACGGCACCATCGAGCAGCTTCTCCCGAACATCCTCGGAAACCACGGGCATCACCCGCACCTCTTCCTGAGTCGTGGGTGGCGGGGATGGCGGCGGAGAGCCACACCCGATCAGCATCCCCACGATGCCCCCGATTACGACGCATTCGGCCAGCAACAGCGGCCTGCCGGGGCCCGGCCTCACCGGCCGCTGCCGCCCCTTGCCGCCCGTTCCCTGCGGATTCATCACGTTGTCTCCATGCCTGCCAGACCATCGCCCGCCAGCCCCTCGAGGCGGGCCTCGTGGATAAGCAGCACGCGTTCCACCACGCCCCGCAGACTCTCCAGCGGCACCATGTTGGGGCCATCGCTAGGACTCTGATCAGGATCAGGGTGCGTCTCCAGAAACAAGCCGTCAATGCCCACCGCGGCCGCGGCCCGCGCCAGCGGTTCGACCAGCGCCCGATCGCCCCCGGTTGAGTCGCCGCGGCTGGCTGGCTGCTGTACGGAGTGCGTGGCGTCGAAGATCACGGGCACCCCCATGGACCGCATCGTGATCAGGCCGGCAAAATCGTTGACGAGCCTGCCGTAGCCGAAAAAAGTGCCGCGTTCGCAGAGCAGGATGTCGCGGCAGCCACCCGCAAGCAGTTTGGCAACCACGTGCTTCATGTCTGCCGGCGCGACGAACTGCCCCTTCTTGACGTTGACGGCGCGGCCAGTGGCGGCAGCCGCCAGCAACAGGTCGGTCTGGCGACAGAGGAAGGCGGGAATCTGCAGCAGATCGCAGACCTGCCCGGCGGCCGTGGCTTGTTCCGGCAGGTGAACGTCGGTGGTGATCGGCAGGCCTGTCTTGGCACGCACCCGATCCAGCACGGCCAGCCCCTCGTCCTGCCCCAGCCCCCTGTAGGACGACACGCTCGTGCGGTTTGCCTTGTCGAACGAGGCCTTAAAGACCACGTTGATCGGCAACGTGTCGGCAAGCGAAGCGAGCGCCTCGGCGATGCCGAGGCAGAGGTTCTCATCGTCGATCACGCAGGGACCGGCGATCAGCAGCAATGGACTGCCTGGTCCGCACTGATAGGGCCCGATTATCGAGGGAAGTCGGGGGTTCACGGGGCATCCTTCTTGTCAGCGGGATTGGCTTGCCAACGCTCTGGTTGACGTGTTGGGTGACGTGTTGACGCAAGCCCTTCGGATCATACAGCCCCAGCCTAGGGAACCGGCAACCCGCCGCAGATTGCGGCGCGCGCCGCAATCTGCAGCGGCCCTTGGCGGTGGCTGTCTCACTCTTCGTCAGCCGCACGCCCAGCGGGTGGCCCCGGCAGCCCAGGCACGACGGGCCACGAACGGGCCGATGAAACCTGCAGAAAACAGCCCTCTCGTGGGGCCCACTGACTGACTCGCCTTCCCGCCACCCCGCTCGCAGAAAAAATTTCCTCGGAGAATCGAATGTGGCACGGCAGATGCATGTCCTGAACCGCCATCGGGGACTCAAGGTCCCCACCCCACCGCAATTTTGAAGTGGGGCCTCCGATCACTCCGGTCGTACGGTCGTCTGCCCCTGACCCGTACGGCCAAGACAGGGTGCTCCTGTCGGGTCAGAGGCCCCACTTTTTTCTTTTCTTTGTGATGGGGCCGGGTTTTTGCCGGCAGACACTTGACTCTTGAGGCCTCGGTGCGCTACTGTGCGGAGTTCCAGGCGGCTGGATTTTCGCGTTCCGAGAGCGTTTTTCCGGCCCCTTCGGGCCAGCGTAGCTTCAATTGGCAGAGCACCGCATTCGTAATGCGGGGGTTGTGGGTTCGATTCCCACCGCTGGCTCTCATCGGCTTACCCCCGCTATCCGCTGCTTCCAGGTCGCATCCCGTTCCAATCAAAGGGCCATCCATGGTCGCCACCGCAAAGAACGCCCCCGTCGCTCTCGATATTCGCGAACTCGTCACCGGCACGGGGCCGTTCGGCCCCGCTGAAATCCGTGGCCTCACGCAGGCCCTCGGTAGCAACGCCGCCGCCCATCGCGACGTGCGTGCAGCGGTCCGTGAACTCGAGCAGATGGGCGACCGCAGTCCGGCCTCCTCGGTCAGGCTTGGCGTCTGCCAGTATCTCCTGGGCCGTTACCGCGACGCTCTCGACACGCTGCGGTCCGCCGATGGCGGCGCATTGGCCCTCTACCATCAGGGTCTAGCCCACGTCGCCCTGGAGGCGTTCGATAAGGCACAAGAGGCGTTCGAGGCGGCGAAGAAGTCGGGCTATGACGCCATCGTCTGCGGCGCCGCTGCAGCCGATGCCCTGCGGTCTGCTGGCCATCTCGACCAGGCTCACAAGGCCATCGACTCCATGACCGCGGGCAATGCAAGCGACGCGGCCAACCAGTCCGCCGACTATTGGGCCACGAAGGGAGCCATCCTGGCTGACCGTGGCTGCCCCGCCAGCGAGGTGGCCGAGGCATTTGAGAAGGCCATCGCCATCGACCCGGGTCATTCACACGCGCTGTTTGCGTTGGGCGTCCTCAACGATCGCGCCGGCAATGACGACGAGGCGCGGGCCTGCTATGAGCGGTCTCTGGAGCGTTACCCTGCATCGCTGGGGGCGCTGCTGAATCTCGGCATCATGCACGAAGACCGCAACGACTTCGCCAAGGCCCAGCAGTGCTATCGCCGGATTCTCGAGGCCATCCCAGACCACCCGCGGGCTCGTCTGTTTCTCAAGGATTCCTCGGCGTCGGGTGATCTCCGGACAGAAGAGCAGGAACAGAAGCAGCGGGATCGCATCGAACAGGTGATGGGCCTCCCGGTGAGCGATTTCGAGCTTTCCGTCCGGAGCCGCAACTGCCTGCAGAAAATGGGCATCCACACGCTCGGCGATCTTGCCAGGACCAGCGAGGCGGAAATCCTCGCCAGCAAAAACTTCGGCGAGACCAGCCTGGTCGAGATCAAGGACATGCTGGCGTCCAAGGGGCTCTCTCTGGGCCAATTCGCGGCTCCGGCTGCCGTGGAGGAACCGGAACAGGAGCAGGCCGAGCCCTCGGCTGACGAGCAGGAACTGCTCTCGCAGCCGATCACCGAACTCAACCTGTCCGTCAGGGCTCGGAAGTGCACCACAAAGCTGGGCATCAACCTGATCTCGGAACTCGTCCGTCGGACGGCCGAAGATCTCATGGAATGCAAGAACTTCGGCGTCACCAGCCTCAACGAAGTCCGTGAAAAGCTGGCAGAGCG
>CAYSPN010000449.1:0-5590 GCA_964432895.1 uncultured Candidatus Kuenenia sp. | reverse complement strand
CCGCCCAGGAACGCGATCAAGGCAGCGACCACGAGGATGATCTCGGGGGCCAGCAGGAAAAAACTCTGCAATGAACTCATGTGCGAAGTCATGGACGATCCAGTGTCAGTGTTCTGAGGTCAGGAGGCGGTGCTGCCGGGGGGCCGTATGGTCGTGGGCGACGACACGGTCCGCGACATGGGCGGGCCGGGGCACGGAGTCGCCGGCCTCCAATGCCCGCATGGAAGCGTCGAATGCTGTGGTGGCGCCGCGGGTGGAGGCTCGCAGCACGGCTGCGGGCGGCGCGAGGAACGTCGCCGGCGCCAAGCCGATCCAGAGCACGAAGACTGCCAGAGGCGCGAGGGCTGCAATCTCATACCACTCGAGGTCGCAGCGATCGGCATGACCCTCTTGGCCGGCTGCATGGTGGCCGGCTGCATGATGATCATGTGTGTTGTGGCCGTGGCCAGTGTGGCCGTGATCGTGTCCTGCCACGCCATGCCGTGGAGGCTCACGCGAGCCTCCGAAGAAGACCCGCTCCACAGCCCAAAGCATGTACCACGCGCCGAGCACGACGCCGGCTACGGCCGACACCGCCATGATCAGATACGGCACACGGATCGACTCGGCAACCCCCGCCCAGGCCCGCTGGAAGGAACCCGCGAGGATGAGGAACTCACCCACGAAGCCGTTCAGGCCGGGCAGGCCGATGCTGGAAAACGTGAACAGCATGAAGAGCACCGTGAGCCAGGGGGCCTTCGTGGCGATGCCGCCCAGGTTGGCGATCGATCGTGTGTGGAACCTCTCGTAGATCATGCCGACCAGCGCGAAGAGCCCGGCCGCCGACAGCCCGTGATTGATCAGTTGCAGGTTGGCGCCCTCGACAGCGACCGGTTCGAGCGCGAACAGTCCCATCACGATGTAGCCCATGTGGCTGACCGATGAATAGGCGATGAGCCGCTTGAGGTCGGTCTGCACCAATGCCACGAGCGCCCCGTAGAGAATGCCCACCACGCCCAGGCCGAAGAGCCACGGGGCTGCTGCGGCCGTGGCGTCGGGGAGCATAGGCAGCGAGAACCGCAGGAAGCCGTAGATGCCGATCTTGAGCAGCACGCCCGCCAGATCAACGCTGCCGCCCGTGGGGGCCTCGACGTGGGCCAGCGGCAGCCAGGTGTGGAAGGGGACGATCGGGACTTTCACAGCGAAGCCCGCGAACAGCGCAAGAAACACGATCATCTGCAGCCAGCCCCCTTCGCGGCTCATCGGCATCGGATGGGCCGTCAGGCCGGCCGTGAGGCTGTCGATGTCGAAGGTGATGACGCCGGTGTGCGAGGCATTCCAGAGCACGATCGTGAGCAGGCCGAGGAAGGCCAGCACGCTGCCGGTGAGCGTGTAGATGAAGAACTTCACCGCCGCACGGCGACGCTCATCGTGGCCCCAGATCCCGATCAGGAAGAAGAGCGGCACGAGCGTGAATTCGAAGAACACGTAGAACAGGATCACGTCCCGCGCCGCGAACACGCCGAGCATCGCCGCTTCCAGGAGAAGCAGCAGCACGTAGAACCCGACGGGCTTCTCCTTGATCGCGTCCCAGCTGACGAGCACCGCCGTGAGGGAAAGCAGGGCCGAGAGGCCGAAGAGCCAGATCGAAAGACCGTCGAGGCCCAGCGACAGTCGGACGTCGAAAATGCCTCCTACAAGCCAGGGTGCCGAGGAGACGGCATATGCGCCGCCGGTGGCGGCCTCTGGGCTCGCCAGATACCGCACCACGAGCCAGCCGGCGTTCACGAGCGTGATGAGCGCCGTCACCGCCGCGCTCTGGCGTACCGCCGAGAGCCCGCGGCCGCCGAGCACCCAGGCTACGACGGCTCCGATGAGCGGCGTGGCAATCACGAGCAGAAGGTGCGTCGCAGGGGAAAAACCGTTCATGGAAGATGGAGCCGCTGGAAGAAGATGGGAAGGAAGGTCAATGAGTGGTGGGGGGCGGGCAGTCGTCAGCCCCGGAGTTGCCACGCGAGCAAGACGACGATCGCCAGCACGCCCATCACGCCGGCCAATGCGTAGCGTTGCAGCAGGCCCGACTGCGACCGCCGCACAACGCTGCCCAGGGCGACCGGGATGCGGGCGATGGTGTCTACGGTCCCGTCGATGACGTGCCGATCGAAGAGGGCCGCGACGAGGGCCAGCGCCTCGAGGGGCCGCACGATCAATGCGGAATAGATCTGGTCGAAATAAAACTTGTTCGCGAAGAGCGTCTGCAACGGGCCGAGGAACCGCTCGAGTTGCGGGCCGTCACTCCGACGGCCGAGGTGGCCGATCGCGGCAACGACGATGCCGATGGCGGCTGCCAGCGTGCCTTGGATGGCGAGGTTCATGTGGAAGACGTGGGGCGTGGCGGTGGCGGCGACGGCCGTGGCCGTAAGCGACGGGGTTGCCGAGAGGAAGTGAGCCAGCCAGTTGGTGCTGAAGAGCAGCCAGCCCACCACCGCCGATGGCACGGCGAGGATCATCAGTGGCCACGTCATGGACGAGGGCGACTCGTAGGATTCATGACCCCCATGCGGATCGTGGTGGCCGTGGCCATGTGCCCCCTCGGGCACCCGCGTCGGCCCGGTGAAGGTCATAAACACGGCGCGGAACGTGTAGAAGGCGGTGAGGCCTGCCGTCACGAGCGACATCCAGAAGAGGATCTGCCAGGTCTCCGGCCGGTCGAGGGCGTCGAGGCCGGTGGCCGGTGTGGCAATCGCACCGTGCCCAGCGTCGGTCGAGAACGCGACGAGATGGAGCGGGCCGCCGGCCGTTGCCGTTGCATGGTGGTCGCCGTGCGCCGCGGGCCAGGCCTTCGCGTGCAATGCGGCCAGGATCTCATCCTTGCTGAAAAAGCCGGCGAAGGGCGCCACGCCGGCGAGCGCCGCGGAACCCACGAGGAAGGTGGCCGCCGTGATCGGCATCACGCGTCGCAGTCCACCGAACCGCCGCATGTCGATCACGCCCCCCATGGCGTGCATGACCGAGCCGGCACCGAGAAACAGAAGCGCCTTGAAGCAGGCATGGGTGAGCAGGTGGAAGATCGCCGCGGTGAAGCCGAGCAGCGTGCCGGTGCCCAGGCTCGCGAACATGTAGCCCAATTGGCTGATCGTCGAGTAGGCAAGCACCCGCTTGAGATCGTTCTGCACCGTGCCGATGAGGGCCGCGACGAGCGCCGTCGTGGCGCCGACGATCGATACCACCGTGAGTGCGCCGGGGCAGGCGGCAAAAAGTGGCGCCGACCGCGTGATCAGATAGATGCCGGCCGTCACCATCGTCGCCGCATGGATCAGGGCGCTGGCGGGCGTGGGGCCCTCCATCGCGTCTGGCAGCCAGACGTGCAGCGGCAGTTGCGCGCTCTTGCCGCAGGCCGCCAGCAGCAAGAGGAGACAGATCGCGGTGCCCACCGCGCCGCCGACATACCCAGCCGCATCGGCCAGCCGGGTCTGCCCGAGGATGCCCGGCATGATCACGCCGTCGGAAGAGATGGTGTCGTGGAAGTCGAGTGTGCCGTAGCTCATCCAGAGCAGGAAGACCGCGATCGCGAGACCGAAGTCGCCGACGCGGTTGACCAGGAAGGCCTTCTTGGCGGCGCGGGCCGCCTCCGGTTTCGTGAACCAGAATCCGATCAAGAGATAGCTGCAGGCGCCCACAGCCTCCCAGAACACGTAGACCAGGAGGAAGTTGCTGGCGGCGACCAGCATCGACATCGAGAAGACGAACATCGCGACGAGCGCGAAGAACCGCGGGTAGCCCGGATCGCCGTGCATGTAGCCGGTGGAATAGATGGCCACCAGCAGACCGACGCAGGTGATGATCGTGAGCATCGTGGCGGTGAGCGGATCGAGCCGCAGCGCCACCGGGATCGAGAAGCCACGAACGTCGTTCCCGGCCGCGAGGTCACGCGGTGTCAGCCGGGCATCCGTGGCCGGGCTGCCGGCGGGGGGCGTGTAGGCCGCATCGAACGAAGCCCATTTCCAGAGTGTCGAGATCATCTCCACCGGGCGGACTGCCTCGGCATGAACGCCGTGCGCGGGGCCGACGTCACGGGCGGTGGCAGCCAGGAGCGCGATGGCCATGACGGCAGCCCCGGCGATACCGGCCATCGCCGGCAGGTGGGCTCGTGAGCCGAGCGTGCGGCCCAGGAGCACGGTGAGGATCGCTCCGAGCAGGGGCAGGAGCGGCACGAGCACCAGCAGCGTCGAAGGGGAGAATTCTTGCATGGAGGATGCAGACGGCGGATGGATGACGGGTGAAATCGGGGAACTGAAAACCGTGGATTGGCCTCGGGCTCAGACGTGCTCGCGTTGCAGCGGTTCGTCATCGTCGGAGGGGGGGAGGACGCCGGCTGGCGTGAGCGTCGGGAACCGCGGCGGTATGGTGTCAATCGAGGGGAGTTCGTGATCGACCGTGCGGGCGACGTTGGCCTCGCGGAGCGACTGCCACGCCGCGGCATCGAGCCGGCCAGTCCTCGAGAAGGCCTGGAGCACGAAGACCAGCGCGACCGCTGCCTCGCAGGCCGCGACGGTCAGCACAAAAATCACGAGCACGTGGCCGCCCCAGTCGCCGTGGTAACGGCTCCACGCCACCAGGCTTACCGAGATTCCCTGCAGCATCATCTCGGCCGCGAGGAACATCACGATCAGGTTCCGCCGCGTGAGGATGCCAACGAGGCCGAGGCTGAAGAGGATGGCGCCCACGGTGAGGGCGTTCTGCAACAGGGGCAGCGACTGCATGGGGTTCATCGGATGGCGCTCCTGCCGGCGGAGGGGGCTCGAGTGGCTGCGGCCTCGGCGGCGTGCGCGGCTTCGCCGCGGGACACGACGGCGATCGCGCCAATGAGCGCGACCAGGAGCAGCACGCCTGCCGCTTCAACCGCCACGAGATGCCGGCCGAACAGTTCGCCGCCAAGCCGGGCCACGTGGTTCTCGGCAAGTGGATCGGCGGCCGTCGCGATCGCGCCGGCCGCTGCCGGCGCGGCTGTATCGGATGCGGCTGGCGGCGTGACGCCTGCGGCCGCAGCGTGCTCGGCTGCCGTGGGTGTGGCGGTGGCTCGTGATGGCAGTGCGCAGCAGGTCGCCGGTCCGGCTGACAGCCGGCCGATCGAGAGCGAGAGCACACCGAGCAGCACCGCCCCGGCCAGTGACGACAGGAAGGGCTCGTTCGAAACGCGGTCATAGGGGGCGAGGCCCGCCGGCTGGGCGAGCATCAGCACGAAGAGAAACATCACGAGAATCGCGCCGGCATAGACCACGATCGTTGCCACGCCGAGGAACTGCGCGCCCAGCACCAGGAGCACGCCCGCCACGCCGGCCAGCGACATGGCGAACCAGATCGCCGCGTAGACCGGCGACCGCGAGACGATCGTGGCCGCGGCAGAGATGACGGCCACGAGCGAGACGATCAAAAACACCGCCTCCTCGCCGAGGCCGCCGAGCCGGCGGCCGGCCGCGATGAATGCC
This sequence comes from uncultured Candidatus Kuenenia sp., assembly GCA_964432895.1. Taxonomy (GTDB): domain Bacteria; phylum Planctomycetota; class Planctomycetia; order Pirellulales; family UBA1268; genus CAMCQY01. Next base: position 122 of record CAYSPN010000449.1, on the reverse strand, counting down.
GCCAGCGCCGCGAGGCCCAGCAGCGTGCCAAGCCAGCGTGTCGAGGTGTTGTCCCGTCCATTCGGCAGCAGGAGCCAGAGGCTCGCGACGGTGGAGAGCACGGCCCCTGCCAGCAGCGGTCC
>CAYSPN010000448.1:0-1781 GCA_964432895.1 uncultured Candidatus Kuenenia sp. | reverse complement strand
TGCCGGCGGTGAAAAACGAGGGCTGGATCAGGAATCCGATCGACCGGTTCATCCTGTCCCGGCTTGAAGCTGAAGGTCTCGCGCCGGCGGCCGAGGCCGATCGTCGCACGCTGGCACGCCGGCTCTCGCTCGACCTTACCGGCCTGCCGCCGGAGCCGGCGGTCGTCGACGCCTTCGTCGCCGACCCGCATCCTGATGCCTATGACCGGCTCGTCGATGCGATGCTTGCGAGCCTCGAATGGGGCGAACACCGTGGCCGCCACTGGCTCGACTATGCCCGCTATGCCGACACGCACGGCATCCACTTCGACAACTTCCGCGAGATGTGGACCTACCGGCAGTGGGTCGTGAACGCGTTCAACCGCAACATGCCGTTCGACCAGTTCACGATCCTGCAGCTCGCCGGCGACCTCTTGACCGACCACGGTCAGGCCGCCACGCCGGAACAGATCCTCGACAACCGCATCGCCAGCGGCTTCAACCGCTGCAACATGACGACCAACGAGGGGGGCGTGATCGCCGAGGAATATCTTGTCCTCTACACGCGGGATCGCACCGAGACGACGGCGGCAGTCTGGATGGGGCTCACGGCTGGCTGTGCCGTCTGCCACGACCACAAGTTCGATCCGCTCTCCCAAAAGGAGTTCTACGAGCTTTCGGCGTTTTTCAACAACACGACGCAGGCGGCGATGGACGGCAACATCCACAACACGCCGCCGATCCTGCCGGTGCCCCGGGTCGAAGACCGGCCGCGGTTCGCAGAGCTGGAAAAGGCAATCTCGCCGGCGAAGGCTGCCGTCGCAGCGCGGAAATCCGCCGCTCGCGCTGAGTTCGACGCCTTCCTCAAGACCGCCACACCCACGATCGTGGCACAGTCGTTGCCGCAGGAAACGCCGCTGGTGGAGTTGGCGTTCGCGGAGGGGCAAGGGAGCGCGACCCGCGCCCGTTTGGCCGGGAAGGAGACCGACCTTCCGCTCACCGCATCCACGACATGGCAGCCTGGCCCGAACGGCTCATCCGCAATCCTCCTGGATGGCAAGCTCGGCGAACTCGCGAACAGTGGCGACTTCGAGCATGATCAGGCCTTCAGCATGTCGTTCTGGATCCGCGTGCCCGGCAACGACTCCTCCTATGCGGTGATCTCGCGGATGGACGAGTCGAATGCCTATCGGGGCTGGGATGTCTGGGTTCAGGGCCGGCGCATCGCGATGCATCTGGTCCATTCCTATCCGGAGGATGCGCTGAAGGTCGTCGCGAAGAATCAACTCAAGCCCGACGAATGGACGCTCGTTTCGGTCACCTACGACGGCTCTGGCAAGGCCGAGGGGGTGAAGATCTACTACGACGGCAAGCTTCAGGAAAAGCCACAGGTCGAAAACAACAAGTTCAAGAAAAGCACGATCCGCACGGAGGTCCCGCTCGTGATCGGCGGCCGTTCCAAAGGTGCGACCGCGCACGCTGTCGGCCTGGCGAGCCTCGCGATCTGGGGCCGCGGCCTCTCGCCGGCAGAGGTGGAGGGCCTCTCCCGTGCCCAGCTGATTGCCGACGTGGTGAAACTCCCGCCTGATGAGCGCCCGAAAGCCGGGGAGAAGCTCTACGACTGGTGGCTCAGCAGCTTCGACGCGCCGTTCCAGGCCGCCTCGGCGGCCCTTTCGAAGCTCGAGGCAGAGGAAGCCGAAATCCGGAAACGCGGCACCGTGGCCCACGTCATGAACGAGAAGGGGGAGATGGCGAAGGCGTTCGTCCTCGACCGCGGCGAGTATGACAGGCGCAAGGACGAG
>CAYSPN010000447.1:0-2800 GCA_964432895.1 uncultured Candidatus Kuenenia sp. | reverse complement strand
TCTCCCGGCAGGAACACGCCCTCGCCCAGGCCCTGATCGAGCAATTGCGTCTTCATCTCCTCCTCGGTCTGCACGTAATACGTCTGCTTCTTCGTCCGCACGCGAAACAGCGGCGGCTGGGCGACGTAGACATGGCCGGCCGCCACGAGTTGATACATCTGGCGGTAGAAAAACGTCAGCAGGAGCGTGCGGATGTGGGAGCCGTCGACGTCGGCGTCGGTCATGATCACGACCTTGTCATACCGGCGCTTGCCCAGGTCAGCCTCGACACCGATGCCGGCGCCGATCGCCGAGATCACGCTCCGCACCTCCTCGTTGGCGAGCACCTTGTCGTCGCGGCTCTTGTAGGCATTGATGATCTTGCCGCGGAGCGGCAGGATCGCCTGATACTCGCGGCGGCGGCCGCCCTCGGCCGAGCCGCCTGCCGAATCGCCCTCCACCAGGTAGATCTCACATTTTTCAACGTCGCGGCTGGTGCAGTCACGGAGCTTTCCAGGCAGGCCACCACCGGAAAGCGCACCCTTCCGCTCCCGCAGGAGGGCCTTCGCTTTCAAGGCCGCCGTCCGCGCCTCGGCCGCGAGCACACCCTTCTGCACGATCGCCTTGGCGCTCTTGGGATTTTCCTCGAGGTACTTGGAGAGGAAGTCACCGACCGCCGAATTGATGATGCCCTCGACCTCGCCGTTGCCGAGTTTCGTCTTCGTCTGTCCTTCGAACTGCGGATGCGGCACCCGCACGCTGATCACCGTCGTGAGACCCTCGCGGACGTCGTCACCGGTGGGCACGAGGTCCTTGTAGATGCCGCTCTTCTTGCCATAGGCGTTGAGCGTGCGGGTGAGCGCCGAGCGGAAGCCCGAGACGTGCGTGCCGCCTTCCGTGGTCGTGATGTTGTTGACGTAGCTGTGGACGTTTTCCGTGTATTCAGTCGTGTACTGCAGCGCGATGTCCCACGACACGCCCTCGGCCTCACCTCGGATCGAGATCACGTCGGAGTGGATCGCGTCGCTCGAACGGTTCAGCCACTCGATGAATTCGACCACACCCCGCTCGTAGTAATACTCTTCTTTTTGGCCGCTGACCGCGTCGGTGAAGGAGATCCTCACGCCCGAATTGAGAAACGCCAGCTCCTGCAGCCGGCGGGCGAGCACGTCCCAGGAGAACTTCGTCTGCGGGAAGATCTGCGGATCGGGTTTGAAGGTCGTCTTGGTGCCGGTGCGGCCGGTCGTCCCCATCTTCCGCACGGGGCCCGTGGGCTCGCCACGCTGATATTCCTGCTGCCAGACATGCCCCTCGCGGGAGACCTCGACCTCGCACCATTCGGAAAGAAAGTTGACCACGGTGACGCCCACGCCGTGGAGGCCGCCGGAGGTCTGGTAGGCGCCCTTCTCGAACTTGCCGCCGAACTTGAGCACCGTCATCACACCCTCGAGCGTGGAGACGTCGCGGTCCATCTCCTCGGAAAGCTGCGGATGGCGGTCGGTCGGGATGCCGCGGCCGTCGTCCTCGACCGTCACGCTGCCATCGACGTTGACCGTGACGCTCACATGCTTGGCGTGGCCTGCCATGCACTCGTCGATTGAGTTGTCGACCACCTCGTAGACGAGGTGATGGAGCCCGCGGGCCGTGTTGTCACCGATGTACATGCCGAAGCGTTCGCGGACATGCTCCCGGTCGGAGAGGTGTTTCAAGTCGGCGGACGTGTACTCAGTCTGCTGTGATTCGTCGGCCATCGCGAAAGTCTCCAAAAAGAACCACGGAACCAGAACACAAAAACCACTCACAACCAACCACACTCACACCCACCAGCCATCCACACACCCGGCTACCGGGCAGCATCGTCCCGGCCCGCATCGATCATCACTCGGCAGCGAACATCAGTGATGCCCTCGGCCGGAACCAATGCACCCAGCCGGGCCAGCACCTCTCGCTTGTGGAACCCCATCTCCTGCACAAGCGCCGAGTGGCTCACAAACACCTCGAGCACCCCCCGCCGCACGAGCCCCGCCTGGGAACAACCCTGCATGCTCGCCGGCGCCGCCTGCTGCCAGGCGGCCGCGATTCCCTCGGAGCCATGCTCGCGGTCATAGCCCGTGCGGGCCAGCAGCCGCGACATGACACTGCCGATCGTGCGGGGGAAAGCGGCGGTGGGTGGTTTCTCTTTGGGCAGCATCGTGAACCGTGTCCCCGTGGGGACATTCATCTCGGAGGGCACATCCAACGGACAATCGTTCCCGGCACACTAGTCGGCCGCCAGCGGCATGATCACGTAGCCGTAGCCGTCGTCGGTGCGGCAGACGCAGGCGCTCTGGGCGTCGGTGAGTTCCAGTGTCACGGTGGCCGCGCCGTCGAGCACCCGGAGGAACTCGCTCATAAACCGCGGATCGAGCTTGATTTTCACCGTCGCCCCCGCATGTTCGATCGGCAGTTCGATCCGGCTTTCGCCGCTCTCGGCCGACCGGCCTGCAAGCACGAGTTGACCGGGCTCAAACGCAAAATCGACCCCCTTCGACTGCTCGCTGGTGACGATCGCCGCCTGCCGGACGGCCGCCAGCAGCGGCCCCGCCACGATCTTCACCCGCATCGCATCCGGCCGATCGGGAAACACATCCCGCCACCGGGGAAACCGCCCGTCAACCAGCCGCGCCGAAATCGTGGTCGGTCCCGTCTTCACGAGAATCTCATTGGCACGCACAGCCACGTGCACCGGCACACTGGCATCACCGAGACACCGCTCGATGAGCTGCATCGCCCGGGCCGGCACGATCGGCTGCGCATCCGACGGACTGCCATCCTTGGCCGC
>CAYSPN010000446.1:0-2292 GCA_964432895.1 uncultured Candidatus Kuenenia sp. | reverse complement strand
CGCTCGACCCGGCCCAGCGGACGGCCTCGGCCGACGCGACCGCGTCGGTTCGCTAGTTTGCCTGTCGTTCGGCCGGGCTTTCCCGGCCATCCTGTGCAGTCCTTCACTCCCGCGCGGCCGCGTGCCGCGCGGGAGTTTTTTATGTTCACGAGACCGACTGGTGACGCGCCGCCGGGACGGCAGAAGTCTCGTCGTGGGGGCGAGGATACGCCCAATGCTCCTCGAGCTTCCGCCGATCCCGGCTCCGCCCAAGACTGCTTCGCAGGATGCGAACCGCAGCACCAGCAAACCGCGTTTGCCAAGAAAAAATCGCACGACGCGATGTTTTTTGTGAACACAGTTCGTCGAGCTTCCGCCGCCCCCCGGCTTCCCATATTTCCAAGACCCCCCAGACTGTCATCTTGCGGCCGAGTCGCGGAATGGAGCCCGGTCGCGTCGACAACAGCGGTATGACGCTGGTTGTTCCACGCACTTCTCCCCGCTTTTCCTGGCCGCCGGCCATTCGTCTGGTGGTCTCGCTGGCACTTGTGGCCTATTTCGCCGCCGTGATCGTGCCGCCTTTGGCCGGCCCGCCGCCGGCAAGCGACCTGGCCATGGCAGCGCTCCAGCCATTGCGGCCGCTTGTCGGGAGCCTGTTCCTGGGGCATGGCTACCGGTTTTTCGCCCCCAACCCCGGGCCGGGCCACTCCATCCAGTGGACGATGCAGATGGCTGACGGCTCGACCCAGCAGGGCTCGATCCCCGACCGTCATGCTGACTGGCCCCGGCTGCTCTACCACCGACGGTTCATGATCAGTGAAAAGATCGCGACGTTCGTGCCGCCGCCCGACGCGCCGGCCGACGTGCGGCAGCAGAGCAGGGGAGAGTGGCAGCCGCTCGTGAAGGATGTCGCCGGCCATCTCCTGCACCGATACGGCGGCATCCAGGTGACCCTGCAGATGACGGAGCACTATCTGCCGGCGCCCGAAGAGCTGATCCGGTCGGGGCAGAGTGGAGCAGAGCAGGGGAGGGACCTCGTCACGCCGCTGGGCACCTATGCGCTGGCAGGAGGGAAGACCCCATGACCAACACGAGTGGCTCGATGACGAGCAGCGAACGCCCACGCGACGGTTGGCTCGCTGACTGGCTCGATGCCTGGAATACGTTCTGGTTTACGCCGGCCGATCCGCTGCCGCTGGCGTTGATCCGGATCGCCGTCGGAGGACTGCTCGCGTGGGCCAGCTTCGTCTGGTGGCTCGATGCCGAGGCCTTCTTCAGCCATGACGGCTGGCAACGGCCCGAGAACGTCTGGCGGATGAACGATCAGCCGTGGCAGTGGAGCTGGTACTTTGCCACGGACTCCGCCGGGACGGCCCGGATGCTCGCAGGCATCACGTTCGTCGCGGCCGTGATGCTCACGCTTGGCATCGCCACGCCCCTGGCAGCGATCGTGTCGCTCGTGGGCCTCATCAGCGCCGTCAACCGGGCGCCGCTCAATGTGTTCGGGTTCGACGACACGCTGGGGATGCTCCTGATCGCGGTGGCGGTCGGCCCCGCCGGAGCGGTGCTCTCGGTCGACCGCCTGCTCGCCCCGGACATCACCGCCGATCGGCCTTCAGTGCAAGCGAATCTGGCACTGCGGCTGATCCAGGTGCATCTCTGCGTGGTCTATCTCTTCTCCGGGCTCGGGAAGCTCCTGGGAGCCAGCTGGTGGGAGGGAACGGCCCTCTGGGGCGCCGCAGCCAACGTTCAGTACCGCACACTCGACCTCACCTGGCTGGCCAGCCACCCCTGGATCGTGAACGCCCTCACGCTCGGCACGCTCTGGTGGGAAATTGCCTATGCCGCGCTCGTCTGGCCGCGGCTCACCCGTCGGCTGTTTCTCGCCATGGCGGTGCCGGTGCACTTGGGGATCGGCCTCGCGATGGGCATGATGGAGTTCGGGCTGGCAATGCTGGCGGCGAACATGGCGTTCGTGCCAGCGGCCGTCCTGCGGCGTCTCCTTCGGCCGCTCGTCAGCCGGTCCGCGGGTACCGCACTCCATCGCGCATGACAGACACTCCTCGCACGGTCGGCTCGCCGCGCACGATCCGCCTGACGCTGGCCTATGAGGGCACGAGGTATTCGGGCTGGCAGAGCCAGCCCGGCCGTGCGACGGTGCAGGGGGCGTTGGCCGAGGCGATCCGCGGCGTCACGGGCGAGGCGATCGTGCCGCGGGGGTCCAGTCGCACCGACGCCGGGGTGCATGCGCTCGGCCAGGTGGTAGCGTTCACGACCACGAGCAGCCTCGAGCCGGGGGTGTGGGTGCGGGCG
>CAYSPN010000445.1:0-3190 GCA_964432895.1 uncultured Candidatus Kuenenia sp. | reverse complement strand
CAGGATTTCGACGTGCGTCGCAAGGCCTACGCCTGCGACGTCACCTACGGCACGGCGGGTGAGTTTGGCTTCGACTTCCTCAAAGACCGCCTGATGAATCGCGAGATCACCGAAGGCCGCGGCGATCTGGGCGGCATGCTCACCGGCAAAACGCCGGGCAGCGCCGCCAAGCTGCTGCAGAGGCCGTATTGGTTTGCGCTCGTCGATGAGGCCGACAACGTGCTCATCGACGACGCGAGAACGCCGCTGATCATCGCGTCGCCTCCCGGCGAGGCCCAGGCAGCCGAGCAGGCGCTGTTTCGCTTCGCCGCACAGGCAGCCTTGGAGTTGCAGGCCGACGAGGATTTCGAGGTCGAGCCCCAGAAGCAGACCTGCGAACTGCTCGGCCGCGGCCGCAGCCGCGTGCGGGCGATGAAAAGGCCCGATGCGATCGAGTCGACCAGCCTGCTGGCGATCTACGATGCCGTCGAACGGGCGGCGCGGGCGCGGCGCTTCTTCATCCGCGACCGGCAGTATGTCGTCCGCGATGGCAAGGTTGTGATCATCGACGAATCGACCGGTCGCGCCGCTGAAGGTCGCAACTGGCGGGATGGCCTTCATCAGGCCGTCGAGGCCCAGGAACAGATCGAGATCACCGTGCCGTCGGGGCATGCGGCGAGAGTCACCCTCCAGAACCTGTTCGCTCGCTGGCCGCACCTGGCCGGGATGACCGGCACGATCGCGACCAGCGCCGCCGAACTCGCGCGGACCTATGACGTGGCGGTGGCCGTCGTGCCCACCAACAAGCCCGCAATCCGCCAGCGGCTCACGCCGGTGGTCTGCGTGAACCAGGCCGAGAAATTCGCGCGGATTGTCACCGAAACGAAGGAGATGCACGCCCTCGGCAGGCCCGTGCTCATCGGCACGCGGTCGATCGACAAGTCCGAGGAACTGTCTCGGCTGCTGGAGGCGGCCGGCCTGCCACACACCGTGCTCAACGCACGGCACATCGAGAAAGAGGCCGAGATCGTGGCGCAGGCGGGCCAACTCGGTCAGATCACGGTCTCCACGAACATGGCGGGCCGCGGCACCGACATCAAGCTGGGCGAGGGCGTGTATGACCTCGGTGGCCTGCATGTGATCTGCACCGAGCTCCACGAGTCGGCGCGGATCGACCGGCAGCTCGTCGGCCGCTGCGGCCGGCAGGGTGACCCAGGCACCTGGCGGCAATACGTGTCGCTCGGTGACGACATTCTGATTCAAGGCTACGGCCCCGCCCGCGCCCGCCGCACCATCGCCCGCCTGGCCGACCGTCTGGGCGGCAATCCGGAGCGGCTGCTGGCGGTGTTTCGACGGGCACAGCAACGCGTTGAAGCCCGGCATGTGCGGCAACGCCGCCTGCTTGAATATGTGGAACGGCAGCGTGCCGAGGCCCATATCCAGATGAGCCAAGATCCGTATCTTGACGCCGCCTCGTGACAGTGCACCTCAGCCCGGGACATCCTGCGGCCTGATCATGCCTGTATGATGCTGCCATGCATTCACACCCGCGATTCTTCTTCCTGCCCCTCGTCATCCTGCTGGCGACACCGCCCGTCGCCGCCGGCGAGGATACGGCCGTCCAAGAGCCGGCCGCTGATGGGACGGTCTCCATCGTCGTAGCACCGCCTGCGGGTGGCCGCGGTGAACAGGCTGCCGCCAGCGTGGCGACCGACGTGCTTTCCCAAGCACTCGAGCCGCTCGATGTGGGTGCTCAGGCTGGTCCACCCGCAGGGCCGCATGCGGCCGTGTATGCCCGTCCGTTGCCACTGGTGGAGGCGCTCGAACGGTCGGGCGACCGTGCACGGCGGCTCTGGATCTCACAGGCCTATTGGAAGGTGTCGGCGGGATTCGCGATGCTGCGCTGGAGCACCGAAGCGCTCGAGAGACTGGAGCTGATCGCCCCGGGCGGCGATCCCCACGATCGAGCCGTGCTCGACGTGGCACTGGCCGCCGCCCGAGCCGATCTGGCCGACGCCCGCGCGGAACTCGTCGCCGCCCAACAGGAGCTGGTCGATCTGGTCCGACTGCCCGCCGGCGACCCACTGCCGTGGCCCGTCGACCGGCCGCTGGCGGGCCCTTACCAGACACATTTCGAAACCATCTTCGCGACTCGCCCGGCCACGGGCCGCATCAGGGCGATCGTGCGGATGCTGCCCTCCAAGCACGAGGCGCTCGAAGCCCGCGCCGCGGCCGTGGCAGCCGCCCAGAAGGCGATGCAAATGGCGGAAGCCGATCACGCCAAGGGGCAGCGTCCGATCGAGGCCGTGACCGCCGCCCACGCTGCGGTCACCGGACAGCAGCGGGAATTCGTGAAAGTCATGCGGGCCTACAACCTCGACATCGCCGAATACGCAATGGCCGTCGCCGACCTGTCGGTGCCCGACGACCGCTTCGTCTCGATGCTCATCGGTACGCCGATCCAGTGGCGGCCCCAGCCCGCAACTGCTCCGCAGCAGGCGGTCCCCTCGCCGCCACCCTCCGCACCAGCGGCCAACTGAGGCCTCTATGTCCGTCTCCGTTGCCATGCCCGACACCGCTCCGCCCTACGCCGCCACCCAGCCGCTGGCGATCGGCCCGGTGATCGTCGACCCGCCGGTGCTGCAGGCGCCGATGGCGGGCTACACGAACTATGCCTATCGGCAGGTGGTCCGCGAGTGCGGCGGAGCGGGCCTTCTGGCCACCGAGATGATCGCCGCCCGCAGCGCCACCTGGATGGAGACGCACCGCGGCGAACATCCCGACCGACTGTGGGGCGTGCGGGAGGAGCCGCGGCCGTTGGCCGTGCAGATGTGGGACAACGATCCCGACAACCTTGCGCAGGTCGGCCGTCGGCTCGCCAAGGACTTTCTCGTCAGCGTCGTCGACCTCAATTTCGGCTGCCCTGTGCGCCAAGTGACGGAGAAGGCCCACAGCGGGTCGTGGCTGCTGCGGGATCCCGACCGCGTCGGCACGATCGTGCGGCGGGTGGTCGAGGCGTGTGACGGCGTGCCCGTCACGGCGAAGATCCGGCTAGGCTGCGCCGACAGCTGCCGGACGGCGATCGAAGTGGCCCAGCGGGTCGAAGAGGCTGGAGCCGCGTGTCTCACGGTACACGGCCGCGTGGCGTCCCAATTCTTCACGGGCGGTGCCGACTGGGAGGCGATCGCCGCGGTGAAGCGGAGCGTGTCGC
>CAYSPN010000444.1:0-7658 GCA_964432895.1 uncultured Candidatus Kuenenia sp. | reverse complement strand
ACCAAACGCACCGACCCTGCTCGGGCGGTCGCCCTGTCGGGCAGGCTCCACACTGCCACGCGAATGGCGGCGATCGCCGAATGTGATCTCGTCATCGAAAGCGTGCTCGAGCGTGCCGACATCAAGCGGCAGGTGCTGGTGGACATCGAGCGGACGGTGGGCCCGACGACCGTGATCGCCACCAACACGTCGACCAACCCGATCGCAAAGCTGGCGGAGCCGCTCCAGGATCCCACGCGGTTCTGCGGCATCCATTTCTTCAATCCGGTCCGCCGTATGACGCTCGTGGAGGTGATCCGCGGACCGGCCACGAGCGACGAGACCGTCGCCACCGCCGTGGCCCACGTGAAGCGGCTGGGCAAGTGCCCGATCGTCGTGCGGGACAGCCCGGGCTTCCTCGTCAACCGCGTGCTCATGCCCTACCTGCATGAGTCGGTGGAGATGCTCCGCGAGGGCATCGAGGCGAAGCGGATCGATCGGATCGCCCGCGGCTTTGGCATGCCGATGGGGCCGCTGGAACTCTACGACATGATCGGCCTCGACACCGCCTTCTATGCGGGGCTCGTGCTGAGCGCCGCCTACGGCGACCGGATCGAAGCCTCGCCACTGATTCCGGCACTCGTGAAGTCGGGACGGCTTGGCCGAAAAACCGGCTCCGGCTTCTATCAGTATCAGTCGGGCGGCCAGCGAGCCCGGATCGAACGTCCGGACGAAGGGGTAGCGAAGCTGGTCCGGCCCTACGCACTCCCCGCGCGGGAGACCACCGACGCGACGATCTGCGACCGGCTCCTGCTGCCGATGCTGCTGGAGGCGCTTCGCGTGCTCGACGAGGGGATCGTCCGCGACGGTCGCGACATCGATCTGGCCGTGATTCACGCCCTCGGCTTCCCGGCCTTCCGCGGCGGACTGCTGGCCTGGGGCAATTCGCTCGGCGCGGCAGAGGTGATTCGCAGACTCGCACCACTCGCCGATCTCGGTATCCGCATGCACCCCACCCCGCGGCTGCTCGCCATGGCCGCCGCGGGCGAGCCGTTCACCGTCTGAGTTCCCCCGCACGGCATCACCCGTGCACGACACCACCCGCGCATTCACGACCAGCAACACCATGTCTTCATCTTCCGCCACCACACCCGTCGTCGTTGCCTGCTGCCGCACCGCGATCGGACGGTCCCATGCGGAACGCGGCGTGTTCCGCCGGGTGCGCGGCGACGAACTGGCCGCGGCGGTGGTGCGGGCGGTGGTTGATCGCAGCGGCGTCGAGCCCGACAGGATCGAGGACGTGATCCTCGGTGCGACCCAGCAGCGGGGCGAACTTGGTGGCAACGTGGCGAGGTGCGCCGCACTGCTGGCAGGCCTGCCATTTTCCGTGGCCGGCACAACGGTCAACCGGCTCTGCGGTTCGTCGCTCCAGGCACTCGCGCAGGCCTGTCATGCGATCGTCGCAGGCGCCGAAAACGTGCAGATCGTCGGCGGCGTCGAGCATATGCACCACATGCCGATGGATTCCGCCATCGACATCCATCCGCGGGTGTTCGCCCGTTCGAGCCGGGCCATGCTCTCGATGGGCATGACGGCGGAGCACCTCGCGGCTACGCACGGCATTTCGCGACGACGACAGGAGGCCTATGCGATCGAGAGCCACGCCAGAGCGGCGCGGGCTGCCGATACCGGCTTGTTCGAGGACGAGATCGTGCCGGTGATCGGCCACGACGAGGCTGGAGCCGTGATGGAGGTGTTGCACGACCAGTCGATCCGGCGTGACAGCACGCCCGAGCAGCTCGCGACGCTCGAGCCGGCATTCCTGCCGAAGATCGGCACGATCACGGCGGCCACGAGCGCCCCCCTCAGCGACGGCGCCGCCGCGGTCGTCGTGATGTCGCTCGCCGAGGCTCGGCGGCAGCAGCTCGAGCCGCTGGCCCGCGTGGTCGGCACCGCTGTGGTCGGCGTGCCGCCGGCCATGATGGGAACCGGTCCGGTGGCCGCCACGCGAAAGCTGCTCGACCGCACCGGCACGACGATCGGCAACATCGATCTGGTCGAACTCAACGAGGCCTTCGCGGCCCAGGCGATCCACTGCATCGACACGCTCGGCCTCGACCCGGCGAAGGTCAACGTCCGTGGCGGTTCGCTCGCGATCGGCCATCCGCTCGGCGCCAGTGGTGCCCGGATCGCCACCACGCTTTTGCATGCGATGCGCGACACCGGCGCGAAGGTCGGCCTCGCGACGATGTGCATCGGCCTCGGGCAGGGGATCGCCGTGCTCTTCGAAAGAATGGACTGAGATTGTCGGCAATGGAGAGATCCGCTCATCCCAGCCCGACGCGCGAGCGAGGGACAATGCGATCCACACACCGAATTCCCTCGCTTGCGCTTCGGGATTGCATGGGCACGAGCCCTGCTGCCGCATCGATGGTCGCATTGATGCTCGCTCGGCTCGACTCGTCGTATGACAGGTCTGCGGTCTGCGACGCACTGCATGACGGCCGGACGTGGACCTGGGGCGAGGTGATCGCGGCGTCCGTGGAACTCGCCGACGTGTTCGAGGCGAGGGGCCTCCACCGCGGCCAACGGCTCGCGCATCTGGGGTCGCACTCGCCCGACTGGATCGTCGTTGATCTGGCCTGCCAACTGGCGGGCATCGTGCACGTGCCGCTGCATGCCGATGCGTCAGCCGGGGAACACGCAGCCCAACTGGCCTGGCTCAAGCCACAGGGGATCGCGTGGAGTGGATCCTGCCGGGGCGGAAGCCCCGTGCCCGGCATCCCGACCACGATCGACCTGCGACCGGGGCCACGCTCTCGATCGAATCACCGCAGAGCCTCCAGCGGCGTGTCTGATGTCGGCGTGTCTGATGCTGGCGTGCTCGGGGCCGTCGGCTGGCAGCGGCGGCACGCCGACCCCGTTGCCCTTCGTGATGAGGTCGAACGGTATGTCGCCGCATGCGATCCCGACGCATGCAGCACGATCCTGCTCTCCTCCGGCACGACCGGCCGGCCAAAGGGCGTGATGCACTCCCAGCGGGCGGTGGTGGCCAACGCGGTCGCCTCCACCAGGGTCTTCCTCGATGAGCCCGACGACGTGCGGCTCTCGTGGCTGCCCATGAGCCACTCGCTGGCCCGCACGGGCGACCTGGTCACGGCGCTGGTCCGCGGCGGCTGCCTCAATGTCGTCACCGACCGACGTCGGGTGCTCGATGCCTGCCGCATGCTGCCACCGACCGTTGTGCTGGGCGTGCCTGCGTTCTTTGAGCGGTTGGAACTTGCCGCCGAATCGGGACGGATTCCCGACCTGTCCGCGGCGCTCGGGGGACGTGTGCGTGTCTGCGTGTCTGGCGGCGCGGCCCTGCGGGAGCGGACAGCGGTGGCGTTTTCCTCACGCGGCCTGCCCTTGGTGCAGGGCTACGGCCTCGCCGAGGCTGGTCCGGTGGTCACGCTCTCCAATCCCAGAATCATGCGGTCTGGCACCGTAGGCCCGGCGGTCGATGGCGTGGAACTGAAGCTCGACACCCGGCCCTCCACGCTCGGGCAACTGCTCGTGCGAACACCCAGCCGCGCGGTCGGCGTGATCGATGCCGACACGGACGAGCGGCATGTGCAGCCCGAATGGCTCGAGACCGGCGACCTGGCCGCGATCGATGCCGACGGTCACGTGCGAATCACGGGCCGAATCGTCGACACGCTCGTGCTCTCGGGGGGCACGAAGGTGCCACCCGCCGAGGTGGAGGCGGCGATCGCGGAAGATCCCGTCGTCGCGCAGGTCTGCGTGACGGGCGATGGTCTGTCGGCACCAGTCGCACTCATCGTGCCCGAACCGTCCGTGCTGAGAGCGGCGATCCGTCGCCTGGGCCTGCGGGTCTGGAGCCGGCGTGCCGCCCTGCGCCACCCTCGGGTGATGCAGTGGCTCGCGCGGCGGCTCGCGCGACGGCAGCGACATCTGCCCCGGAGCTGGAGAGTGCGGCGGGCCGTGCTGATCGGCAGACCCTTCGATGCAGCCCACGGCGAGGCGACCGAGTCGTTGAAGCTTCGGAGGAAGGCGATTGCCGCGCACTTCGCCACGGAGCTTGCAGCGGCAGCCGAGCCAGTGCCGCCGTCATGGATCGCGGTGGTGTCGCCTGGTCTGCCAGACAATCCTTCGCCCGCCGATACCAACAGAGTGAATGGAGGGCAGAACATGGCCACTCGGAGCAGTTGGGCCGCCGCAAGCCTGTGGGGCGGATCGCAGGCGGATGCCACGACACCGTCCAGCTTCCCGCTGGCGGCGTCACTGGCAGCGGAGCCGCTGAGACCTGCGGTCGCTGACGTGGTCGAACGGGCAGGCCGCGTCGTCGCGGAGCTTCGCGCTCAGGGAAAACTCTACGACACGATCGATGCTGGAGTAGACGCATCCTGGTCACCTGCTCCGCTTGATGATGCTCCTGCCGCGCCCGTCGGGGCGTTCTCATCGGCGGCGGAGGCGGCGCTCGGCGAGGCCGGACTCTGGGGGCTGCTCGTTCCGGAACGGTTTGGTGGCACCGGCTGCACGATGCAGGAATTGGCCCGCGTCATCACGCGGGTCGCCAGCGACGCGCCCACGGCCGCCGGCCTGCTCTCGGTCCACTCCGCGATCGGTGCGGTCTCGGCACTCGCCGCGTTTGGGTCGGAGAGCCAGCAGGAGCGGCATCTGCCCGGCCTTGCGCAGGGCAGGCCGCTCTCCGTCTTCGGCGCCACCGAGCCCGACGCCGGCTGCGATCTACACGCCATCTCCTCGCGCCTCGACCGCCAGGGCGACCGACTGCTGCTCTCCGGCACGAAGATGTTCATCACCGGCGCGACCTACGGACGGCTCGTGAAGCTGCTGGTCCTGCTCGATGGACAGCCGGCGGTGGTGCTCGTGCGGCTGCCCGACTCCGACACGGCGTCGTTTCGCCTCCGGCACTATCGTCTCCATCCTCTGAAACACGCGCACAACGCGGCGCTCGAATTCACGGGCCACCAGGTGGAGGAGTCGGACGTCCTGCAGCCGCCGGAGGGTTCGTCTCACGCCATGCGGATCGTCTGGCACGGACTCAACCGCGGCCGCGTCACGCTCGCCGCGCAGGCGGCCGGCACGCTGCGGATTGTGTTGCAGCAGGCCCGCGACTACGCCCTGCGCCGCCGCACATGGGGCGAGCCGATTGCCTCCCGCGAACTCGTGCAGGGCCGCCTGGCGCGGATCGCTGCCGGAATCGTCGCCTGCGACAGCCTCGCCGCCTGGGCCGCGGCGGCAATCGACGCGGGGCAGTCGGGGGAGCTGGAGGCGATCAT
Source organism: uncultured Candidatus Kuenenia sp. (assembly GCA_964432895.1). Classification (GTDB taxonomy): domain Bacteria; phylum Planctomycetota; class Planctomycetia; order Pirellulales; family UBA1268; genus CAMCQY01. Next base: position 2,376 of record CAYSPN010000444.1, on the reverse strand, counting down.
CGCCAAGGTCGTGGCGGGTGAGTGCGTCCGCGACGGGGCGATCAACAGCCTCGGCGTGCACGGCGGCCGCGCCTTTCTGGTCGGCCATCCGCTCGGCGACTCTTTCCACGACCACTTCGCGGTGACTGTCTACGAGGGGGAGAGCGAACTGCTCGGGCTGGCACTCTTCAAGGGGCTCGCCAAGCATCATCCGCTCGCTCATGTCGCCCGCGAGTCATCCGCTGGCAGGCGGGCGGTCGCGTGGCTCGCGTGGCGGATCGGGCGTTTCGGCCGTCGACCGCACGGCGACGATTCGCGCATCCTCGACCGCCGGCTGCGGGATCACGCGGCGGCGGCACGAACGTTGCTCAATGCGGCGGCCATCCGGATCGACCGCGGTATCCGCAGGCACGGCAAGGCTCTCGCCGAGCGACAACTCCTCGTCGGCAGCTGGTCGGCCGAAGTCCGCGATCTGGTGAGCGTGCTGGCGGTGGCCCATCATGCCGACGCGACCGGCGACGGCGACGAACTGCTGGCGGCCGACTGCTGGTGCCGGCTGGCGTTAGCCCGCGGCCGCGGCCGACGGCTCACGGCTGCCGATCATGCGGCGCTGGCAGCGCTCGGTCGGTCAGTCGTGGAGCGCTGACAGCGGCGACGGACGGCTGTCGCTGATCCGCTACCGGCTCGTTATCAGCGCCGGCCACCAGCTGCAGAGATACCAGGCGCGGGGCGTGGTCCATTCCGCGAAGGCCTCCAGGGCGCCGCGGCCCATCATGCCCCCGGCGACCATGCCACCACCGCCCATCCCCTGCGTGCCCGCGGAAAAATCGCCGTCGAGCACGTCCTTCAAGAGGCCTCGTGGCTTCGAATACCGCACCACTCGGGCAGTATCCTTCGTGAGGTTAGCCAGCTCGACCGCCCGCGTGACCGCGTCCTCCAGGAATCCGATTCGGTCGACAAGGCCAGCATCGACCGCCTGCTGAGCCGTGAAAATCTGGCCCGTGGCCACGCTCGCGAGCTTCTCGTCATCGAGCTTCGGCCGTCCTTGCTTCACGATCTGCTTGAACCGGGCAAACATCTCGTCGACCAGGCTCTGCAGCACCTTCCGCTCGCGTTCGGCGAGGTCGGGCGTACGATCCTTGGTGGGGCTGAGCATCTCCTTGAGCGGACCGCTGGAGATTGAATCATCCTCGATGTCGAATTTCTTCAGGAGCTTGGAGATGTCAAAATGCGGAATGATCACGCCGATCGAACCCGTGAGCGTGGCGGGCTCGGCGAAGATCACGTCGTCGCGGCCTCCGTTGGCCATCGCAACGTAGTAGCCGCCACTGGCCGCGATGCCACCCATGCTCACCACCACCGGGAGGTCGCGTTCTTTGGCCAGTTCGGCCAGCCGGTAATGCAGTTCGTCGCTGCCGCTGACCGTGCCTCCCGGCGAATCAACGCGGAGCACGATCGCCTTGACGCTCTCATCCTCGGCGATGTGGTCGAGTTGCGCGCGGGCGAAGCCGCTGCCGCCCATGATGGCGCCGGCGATGTCGACGATGGCCACTTTGGCGGTCGCCATCCGGGAGAGCGAGTGGTATTTCTCCACGACCTTCGCATCGCGCTGGAAATACTGTGCCGCGGCACCGGCGCTGGCCACCGCCGAGAGCAACGAAATGCCCGCGATCGACCAGGCAATCCAGGGACTCCAACGGCCCCAGAAGCCGCCCTGCTCCAGAATGACTCGTGTCGGCGGCGGTGAGAGCGTCTGTTCGATCTGCATGGTGGCACTCCAGCGGATGGCGGTGGCGGGACGGAACACCAGTTTGCCATTTTTCTCGGCATCCCGTTACCCTGACTCCCCGGCACTCACGATTCCCGGGCGCACCGTTGCCTCGGGACCCGTGCTGCGGCCGGATCATCGATGTGGACCGAGCGAGAGGAGTGTGGCGACGTGTTTGTCTGTGTCAGCACCGAGTGTTTTCCCGATCTACCGCTGGCGAAGGCGATGGAGCGGCTGGCGGAACTCGAGTTCACCGCCGTGGAGATCGATGTCCACGAGGGCGGCCCCCACCTCCAACCAGGCGGCGTGGCGGCCGATCCCGAGGCGGCGATCGCGGCCTGTAGCGACCTGCAACGGCTGCGGCCCGTGGCGATCTCGTTCTCGTCTCCCGAGACGCCGGAACTCTACGACCGCTTCACCGCATGCTGCCGTCTGGCGAAGTCGCTCGCGGTGGTCACCATGGTGGTCGACGCCTCGGAACTCGGCACCCCGTTCAACGGGGAGATCGAGCGGCTGCGGCGGATGGTGTCGATCGCGTCGGGGCTGGGTGTCGTGGTGGGGGTGAAGACCACTGCCGGCCGGATGACGCAGGATGCGGAGACGACCGCCTCACTCTGCCGCAACGTGCC
>CAYSPN010000443.1:0-3475 GCA_964432895.1 uncultured Candidatus Kuenenia sp. | reverse complement strand
CATGCGGTGATCAAGCCGCGACACGATTTCCGACAGCAGATCACGCAGCTTGATGAAGTCGACGACCATGCCATGGGCATCGGGCTGCCCCTCGATATCGACGCCCACCAGCCAGTTGTGGCCATGCACGGCCTCGCAGAGTTCATCGGTGAGCGTGATGAAGTGGCCGGCACAGAAGACATGCACCGCCTTGCGGAGGCGGACGGTGAAGCGTTCGTTCATGTTCGGGTTCGTATGTGGGGGTGGAGCGTTGGGGGAACGTCAGCGAAGAGGCGACCGGCGCGAATCAGAATATAGAGTGCGGCCGCGGTGAGGTCGGCCGTGGTGCCGGGGTTCAGCCTCCGCGGTGACCGTAGAAACCGGTCGAATTCGGGAACCCTCTGGGGATCGGCCAGAGCGGCGGCCGCCCGCTGCGACACCTCGACCGCCACGGGCAGTCCGTGCTTGCGGGCAAGAAGCGAATCAGGCTCCCGCGCGAGTTGGGCAAGAAAGGAGCGGATGATCGCATCGTTCAGGGGGAGTCCAAGAGCGATCGCCGTCTCGAGATCGGCCACGAGCCCTGTGAAGAGCGAGTCGTAGCCGTCGGCCCAGAGTCGTGCGATCGCGTCGTGCGGGGCCGCCTGCCGCATCGCCGCCAGCAGATCGTCCGGCGGTGGTCCGGCAAGATCGTGCTGGCTGCTCTGCCCCATGCCGCCCGGCTGCGCGAGCCTGATCGCCTGCCAGACATCAGCCGCATCGGCCGGGGTGAGCCGCGCGAGCACTTCCGCGACGGCCTCAGGACTTTCCGACGAAGTGTCGGGCACGGCGGCCAGCGGCGCGATCGCCAGCACGATGCCGAGATTGGCGTTGGACCGTGTGACTGCCTTGGCAGCCGTCACGGCGGCGTGGATCGTGCGGCCCAGCGGCGCCTCGGCGGCGCGTTCCATGGCCGGCGCGATCCCCAGGCCAGCGGCCACCAGCTCCGCATGGCTGAGGTCGGGAAACTCAGCGGCTGGATGCACGTTGCCCGGCTTGGCCGCGGAGGCTTCGAGGATGCTGGCCAGTGCAGCGGACCAGCCCCGCCCGTGCGGCCGGCACAGGCCGGGAAGCCGCGACAAGGCCGTCGCGAGCTGTGGGAACGCAGCATCGCGCACGGCATCTCCATCAGCGCGGGGCAGGCCGTCAGAGTGAATGTGTGAATCCTGTTCAGCAGAGGGCCGAGGCTGTAGGGAGCCCTTGGCAAAGAGTACACTCTGCGATGCTGCCAGCGGCCGCGTCAAGCGTTTCGGCCGCCTAGCCGGCGGTCTGTGGCAAAAATCCGAGCCTGTGGGAGTCGATGGCGATGCGGGATAATCAGACGGACGGAAAAATCGGCCCGGAATGTTTCCTCAACCGCGAGCTGAGCTGGTTGGAGTTCAATCTCCGCGTGCTGGAAGAAGCGGAGAACACCGAGAATCCGCTGATGGAGCGGCTGAAATTCCTGGCGATCTTCAGTTCCAATCTCGACGAATTCTTCATGGTCCGACTGGCGGGCGTTCGCGAACAGGCCTTTGGTGAGAGTGCCCCCCAGGATTACGCGCCCGACGGTCTCAGCGCGATCGAGCAACTGAAGGCAGTGGCCAAGCGGACGCAGGATCTCGTGGCCAGGCAGTATCGCTGCCTCAAGGAGAGCATCGGACCGGCGATGGCCGCCGAGGGCTTTGAGCTGCTCCGCTACGACGCACTCGAGGGGGCTCGTCGCGATCACATCGATAGGTTTTTCCGGGAGCGGGTGCTGCCGATCCTCACGCCCATGGCTGTCGATCCGGCCCATCCTTCGCCCCGCTATCACAACCGCGGGCTTTATCTGGGCGTGATGCTCGAGCACGCCGAGGGGTTGGGCCCGAAGCGATTGTTTGCCGTGGTGCAGGTGCCGCAGGTGCTGCCGCGGATCGTCGTGGTGCCCTCGACCTCCCCAGGTCGCACGAGCTTCGTGCTGCTCGAAGACGTGGTGGCCGCCCGGCTGCCCGAATTGTTCGGCGGGTTTCAGGTCCGCTCCTGGACATCGTTCCGCATCACGCGGGACAGCGACCTGGAACTGCTGGAGCAGGAGTCGGACGACATGCTGCGGCTGATCGAGGATCGCCTCAAGGCCCGGCAACGTGGCCAGGCGGTGCGGATCGAAATCGCCTCGAAAGCCGACGAGTCGCTGGCCCACATGATCATCGACGCCGAGGACCTGCATGATGGCAGGGCCGACGGCTACAGCGAGGTCTACCGGATCGATGGCCCGCTCGACCTGACGGCTCTGTGGGATCTCTACAAGCTGCCCGGTTTCGAGAAGCTCCACGACAAGCCCTTCATTCCACGGATTCCACGTGGTCTCGAGCGGCGGCGCGGCGACATCTTCTCGGCCATCGCGGCGGGAGACATCCTGCTGCATCATCCCTACGAATCGTTCGACCCGGTCGTGGAGTTCGTGACGAGTGCTGCCAACGACCCACGCGTGCTGGCCATCAAGCAGACGCTCTACCGCACCAGCGGCGACTCGCCCATCTCGCGGGCATTGATCGCCGCTGCGGAGTCTGGCAAGCAGGTGACGGCGCTGGTGGAACTCAAAGCCCGCTTCGACGAGGCCAATAACGTCAGCTGGGCGCGGCAGATGGAACGGGCTGGCGTGCACGTCGTCTTCGGATTCCTCGACCTGAAGACCCACTGCAAGGTGTCGATGGTCGTGCGGAACGAAGGGCAACGGCTCCGCCGGTATGTCCATCTCGGCACGGGCAATTACAACCCCACGACGGCGTCGGTCTACACCGATCTGGGCCTCTTCACCGCCGACGAGGCGATCGCAGAAGATGCTTCGGCCCTCTTCAATCTGCTCACCGGCTACTCGCAGGGGCACGCCTGGCGGAAACTGGTCGTGGCTCCCAACGATCTGCATCGGCGCACCCTGGAGTTGATCGAGGAACAGACGCAACGGGCGCTCGCCGGCAAGCCGTCACGGATCTTCGCCAAGCTCAACTCGCTCGTGGATCACACCGTGATCGAGGCGCTCTACAGGGCCAGTCAGGCCGGGGTGCCGATCGACATCGTCGCGCGGGGCATCTGTTGCCTGCGGCCGGGCGTGCGGGGCTTGAGCGAGACGATCCGTGTTCGCAGTATCGTCGACCGGTTCCTCGAGCACAGTCGCATCTACGTCTTTGGCCCCGACGAAGAAGCCCAGGTCTATCTGTCGAGTGCCGACTGGATGCCGCGGAATTTCTTCCGACGGGTCGAATTGATGTTCCCGGTGCTCGCGCCGGAACTGTCGTCGCGAATCTTGAAGGAGATCATTCCCGTCTACCTTGCCGACAACATGCGGGCCCGGCAGTTAGACGCCGAAGGCGTGTTTCATCTCCTGCACCCGGCGCCGGGAGAGACTCCGCTGCGGAGCCAGATCCAGATGCTCGAACAGGTGCTGCCCGAGGTCGATTCGTTTGGAGTGCCAGCAGCGGCGGGCGGGGAGGCCGCGTCG
>CAYSPN010000442.1:0-1694 GCA_964432895.1 uncultured Candidatus Kuenenia sp. | reverse complement strand
GCGGAGCAGCACAGGATCGTCCGGGAACTGGAAAGCCTCCGGGCCGACGTGAGCCAGCAGCTCGGCCTGCCGATCTCCGACGAGCCGGTGCATCTCTACCTGTTCGAGAACAAGCAGCGGTACGACGACTTTGCGGCCCGGAAGTTTCCCGGCTTTCCGTCGCGACGGGCCTTCTTCGTCGAGACCGACACCACGCTTTCCGTCTTCGCGGTGTGGCAGGACCGGATCGCGGAGGATCTGCGGCATGAGACGACGCACGGCTATGTGCATGCCGTCGTGCCGACGATTCCCCTCTGGCTCGACGAGGGTGTTGCCGAGTATTTCGAGCTGCCGCGCAGCGAGCACGGCATCCACGCGGCGCACGTGGCGCATCTCTCGGGCCGGCTGCTCGAGGGCACGTGGCGGCCCGACCTCGACAGGATGGAGGGGCTCGCCTCCGCGGGCGAACTGTCGCAAGACCACTATGCCGAGGCCTGGTGCTGGACGCACTGGCTGCTCAACACCACGCCGCAGCGGCGTCGGCTGTTGCAGGATTACCTCACCGACGTCCGACGCGACGGTCAGACGGCCCCGCTCTCCGCGAGGCTGCGGCACACCGAAGGGCTCGGCAGCGACCTCGCCGCCACGCTCCGGGCACACCTCGAATCGCTCGTGCCCCCGCCGAAGTGATCGGCTGACACCTTTTCAAGCCTTCCGTTTTCAAGCCTTCCGGAAGAGCGTGCCGCATGCGGCGGTCTCGAAGCCAAGCTTCGTGAAGAGATGCAACGCCGGCTCATTCGCCAGCGTGACGTGCGCCTCGGCCAACGTCACCCCTTCCTGGGCGAGGTCGTGCAGCGATTCGGCCACGAGGTAGTGCGCCAGGCCCTGACGCCGCCTGGCCCCCTCGACGCCCACATGCATGAGCCCAGCCGCCGACACGCCCCAGGCCGCCGCCAAGGGCTGCATGTCCCAGTAGGATGCCGTGCCAAGCAGATCGTCGCCGGATCCGCGCAGCTCATAACGCCGCAGCGCGATCCCAGTCGTGGTGGCGGCCTCCCACCACGTCCGCCGTGCCGGTTCGTCGATCACGCGGAGCGTCGTTGCACGCCGAATCGCCAATTGCAGCCGGTTTACCGGCGGGCGGAATCCGGCCAGCGGCCGCCGCAGCACGCCAATCCGATCCGCCTCGGCATATCCCGCCCGTCGGAAGATCTCCTGCATGCAGGGCGTGGAGTCGAGGATGCCCGGCAGGTCGGCACCGCCATAGAGCCCCAGATAAAAGCTCCGCACATCGGCCGAGCCGCCCCCCAGCAGCGTTGTCGCGCCGCGACGCCGCAGAAAGGCTTCACACCGCTCGAGCAGGCCGGCACCGATCCGCTCCTGCTCGGCGTGTGGCACCACGACCACCAGCAGGGTCGTACCCACGGCCGTGTCGATCGCCGAATGATCGGCATTCGGACCAAAGGCGGCATGGGCGAAGCCGACCGCGCGGCCGTCGTCGACGGCGACGATAAGACCTTCCCGATCGAAGTAGGGCTTCGAGAAGACGCAAGCTTCGAGCAGTGCGGAGGTCATCGGCTGCATCGCCGACGGTCCCAGGTCGGCCGACCTCCAGATGTCGGCCAGCCTCGGTGGATCGTCGTTGCGGAAGCAGCGGAATTCGATCACGCGGGCGACTCCGCTGCGGGGCCGTCGCCGGCGAGCCGGACATAGAT
>CAYSPN010000441.1:0-1723 GCA_964432895.1 uncultured Candidatus Kuenenia sp. | reverse complement strand
CTCGTCGTCAGGATGCACCCGCTCGACCAAGCGTGAGTCGCCCTACGGTCGAATCGGGATTCGGCCTCGATCACTTCGGCCTCGATTACTTCGGCTTGGATCACTCGTAGGTGAACTCGGCCGTGGCAGTGCAGTCGCGGTCGGCTCTGAGGCGGACCCAGTGCGCGGCATAACCTGCGGGAAACGCGTGGTTGAAGCCCGTGCCTGGCGCGACTGTGAACGTGCCATACGCACGCCAGTCGCCGGTCGCGAGGAAGTCGACCTCGACCGTGAACACCACCGGCTGCGTCGCGTCATGCGAGAGCGACAGCGACTTGCGGTCGAAGTTGGTCATCAGGAAAGGATCGCTCGGCGCTCCCCCCTGCACCGCCGTCTTCTGCCATGGCCCGCCGCGGCCGACCGGTTTGCCAAGCTGCCAGAGGTCGTCGGTCTTGCCAAACCAGAGGGCCGCCTTGCCATCAGCCGAGCGAAATACACGGCCGACTTTGAGCGGTGCGAATTCGCCCGACATCACCATCAGTCCACGCCAGCTGCAGAAGTCGGTGATCGGCAGCCGATGGGCCGACACCGGCTTCATCCTGCGGTAGTCGACCGGTTCGCTGCCCTTCGAGTCGCTCGACCGCGGCATCTCGTAGAAGATGCCGTGGAAGTTGGCGAGATTCCGCTCGCTCGCCACTTCCCGCACGCCGCGTGGCCAGCCGCCGGCGAAGGGCTTGTCGAACACCGTGTCCGTCCTGGGCAGCCGCCAGCGATCTCCGTTTTCGTCGGTGATGACGACTGACGCGGCATCCGTGCTCAGTTCCGGCCGAAGCTCAAGCGTGGCGCGGATGTCGCTGACCTCTTTCGGCTCGGGCTGCGGCGTGAAGTCGAGTTTCTCGTCGACCTCGTAGTAGCCGTCGCCGAGCACGACCTGGAGGTTCCTGTTGCCCTTCGCCGGACGGATGAGTGCGGGCGTCACGGTTTCGCCGGCGGTGTCTGCGGCAGCCGTTCGCTGCGGCACTACGCGGCCGCCGCAATGAAAATAGCCGCTCGCCGTGCAGGCCTTGTCGGCCCTCAGTCGCACCCATTCCGCCGTCACGCCGGCGTTGAAGACGTGGTGCCGGTAGCCCTTCGCAGGCACGGTGATCGTCTCGAGTCGCTGCCACTGTCCGTTCCCCTGCGCGTCGGACTCGACGGTGAATGTCACCGGCGTGTCCGCCGTGTGTGAGAGGTGCAGCACGCGGCTCTCGTAGCCTGCGACAAGGAAGGGATCGCTCGGCACGTCCTTCTCGATCGCGTCGCCCACCCACACACCGCCCCAGCCGGCCGTCGGCCCCCAGGTTTTCAGTTCGGCGAAGTCGCCAAACCAGAGGTTTGACTGCGATTGCCCGGCGAGCGGGTTGCCCATCACGCTCGTGTCATCGGAGGCGATGACGAGCCGGCCGCTCCAGTCGCAGAAGTCGGGCACGTAGCGGAGGTGCGTGCAGACCGGCCGGATGCCCGCGGTGTTGGCCCGCGAGAAGGTCCGCGGGAAGTCGAACATCTGGCCGTGCATCACCATCAGGAATTTTCCGTCGCCCACCTCGCGGATCCGCGGCCACTCCGTGAACCAGCCGTGGCGTGGGTCGAACGTGTAGCTCCCCTTCGGCACGCGGAAGGTGGACCAGGTGCCGCCGTCGAGCAGCTTCAAGATGACGCTCCGCCTGTCCCAGCCGATGGCCCACAGCGGCGCACTGTCGTTTGG
>CAYSPN010000440.1:0-37548 GCA_964432895.1 uncultured Candidatus Kuenenia sp. | reverse complement strand
GCACTGGCCCAGGATCGTTTCGGGCAGCCAGGAGGCCCGAACGACGACAGGGAGGGCTGGGGGGCATTCCCGTCGAAGGCCCGCCAAAACCGTCTGAAATTCGCGCCAGCCAGGGCGGTTTACGAAGGAGTGGGCAGGCGTGGAGAACAGACTGCCGGCCCCCAACAGGGCTCCGCGGTGGCAGCAGAGAATGCGCGCGGAATCACGACGACTGGAAATCATGCGTGCAGTGTAGCGCCGACGAAGCCCGCGCGCTACCTTGGAGCATATGGACACGCCGCAACCACAACCCACCAACACCGAAGCCAACATCCGGAAGGCGGCAGAGGCCATCGCCGAGGTGTTGCAGATGAAGCAGGAGTTCATTCGCTGCCACGAGTTCCTCGCCACCAACACTCACAGGCTCGTCGAACTGCTGTGTCAGGCGGAATCTCGTGGGTATCTCCTCGAAGACTCCCTGACGCTCGTGGATACAACGTATTGGCTTCAGCACATCGACTGGCAGACCAAGTTCCTGACGCTGGTCCTGAACTTCAACAAGGAACCCGTCTGGCATTCATGGATACGCAGGTGCCGATCATGGCCGCATGTCAGGTGCCGGCTGTCGTGCCCAAGGCTGCAACGCCGAAGGAAGGCAGCCAGTCGGGTAGCGCGGCCCCAGTGGCTCAGACGGCGTGAAGGTGGTGGGGAAGGTGGTGGGGAAGGCTTTTTCAGCCATCCATGAAGCCTCGATTTGGTGGGTACATGTTTTGCGGGCGCAGCATTTCGCAACACACATGGTCTGGCCCGTGGTTCCCTATGGTTTAGGGAGCGTGTGAGACGACACCATGCCAGAAAGGGCACCACCATGCGCTCAAATAGAGGCTGGCTCGACGTAGAAAACCTCATGGAAGTTCACGGGTTTCGACGTCGGCCAACACGCGAATTGCCGGAAAGTCCAGATTTTCGCCGCGGCCAAAGCAGCCCCGGCACACCCAACACATCAAGGAGGATGCCATGCCGAACGCAAGTTCATTCAACGATCCAGCAGGCCGGGAACTTCTGGCCATGCTCCGGAACGCCCGACGGAACAACTTCAGCGACCCCAAATACCACTCGGGCCGCAAGAAGAAGGAGTTCGCCTCGCCGTATCTGGAGTTCCTCGACAAGCTGGAGAAACTCGCCCGGAAGATGCCGCAGCCTTCGAGTTCGATCTGCTTCACGCCGACGGGATCAGACACGCGGACTTGGATGCAGGCGTGAGGGTGCTGAACGAGCTGATCTACGAGTGCCAGCGGAGCCTTGAGGCTATATAGGGCACGCGAGGCTGGACTTGGATGCGCGGTCGTGGGCGAGGGGGCGGGGGTTGAGGGAGTGAGGGCGCGGGGTTATGGCGGGTTGCTGGCTCCGCTTCCCGTCTCTCCCGCCCGTGGCCCGCCGACCGACTGGGAAGAGTTCGTGCAGGCGCACGACGATCGCGACATCTTGCAAGCATCGTCTGACGACCTGCCGGTGATAGACATTCGGAGCCTCTGAACGTTCCGTCCCGCGGTCGGATTCAAGGCGAGTCTGCGCGCAGGCTGAAAACCGCCCCGCAATCCCGCTCCATCAGCGCCCGTCGGAGCGCGGTCAGGCTCCCGTCAGTCTCCAACTTTCGGGGAGTGGAGGCCCAACTCCCGGTCACCGGCAAACCGTTACCCAATTATCGCTTGCGAAAGTACCTCTTCTTGGCATCTCGTGCCCTCCCTTGGTTTACACCACCAGAGATTCTCTCTCTGAACGTGGCGACGTTTAAGAGGGCAGGTCGCAAGGCGGGTCGCTTGCCTGTGCAGACGTCGGCATATGGTCATTGCGGACACTTCCCTCCATTCAGACTTCCATAAAGCAAGCCGCTCCGGATTCGCTCGGTGTCATACACACATCCCCGCCATGTGCCGCCACTGGCTTGTTGTAGAATCGACCAGAGTTGGGTGTCCTGCGGGAGATGTGGGTCGGCGGCGAGGTCGGGGCGGGTCGATCGGCCCGCCAATTCGTGAGTCGCCATCTCCGCGGAATATGGTTCTGCTCCATGTCCCCGCAGATCGACGCTTCCCGTCGCCGCCTTTGTGTCAATCGTGATCGCAATCACGTCGCCATCAATGAGCTTCCCAATCGGTCCACCAGCCAACCCCTCCGGGCCCACATGACCGATGCAGGCGCCCGTGGAGACGCCCGAGAAGCGGGCATCGGTGATGAGTGCCACGCGGTTTCCAAAGGGGAGCCGCTTGATCGCGCTGGTCACCTGGTAGGTCTCTTCCATGCCGGTGCCCATCGGACCGATACCGGCCAACACGAGCACATCCCCTGGCTGAATGCTACCCGCCTTGATCGCGGCCATTGCCGCCCGCTCGCTGGCAAATACCCGAGCCGGGCCGACATGCCGATAGACGCCGTCGGCATCGACCACGCGGGGATCGATCGCCGTGGCCTTCACCACGCCCCCCTCGGGAGCGATGGTGCCACGGACGAAGGCCATCGTGCCCCGGAGGCCGCGGGACTGTGCGAGCTGCGGAGTCATGATCACGTCATCCGGATCGACCGCATCAAGAGAGATGAGTAGCTCACGAAAGCGTCGACGCCGGTCGCTTGTTTCCCACCAGGCCAACTGCTCCGCAAGCGTCGACCCTGTGATGGTACGGGCCGAGCAATCGAGTAAACCGAGTCGGTTGAGGTGGAGCATCACCTCGGGAACGCCCCCGGCCAGAAAGACCCGGACGGTCGGATGATGAATCGGTCCGTTGGGGAGCACGCTCACGATCCGGGGCGTGCGACGGTTGACGGCGATCCATTCTTCGACGGTTGGGATGGGCAGCCCGGCCGCATGGGCGATCGCCGGAATATGAAGCAGCAGGTTTGTCGATCCCCCGAAGGCTGCGTGGACCACCATGGCGTTGGCGAGACTCGCGGGAGTGAGAATGTCTCGTGTCGTGCTTCCGAGCGCCGCATTGGCAACAAGGGCGCGGGCAGACCGTACGGCAAGATCACGCCAAACCGGCTGGCCACTCGGCGCGAGCGCCGCGTGCGGGAGCGTCAGGCCGAGGGCTTCGGCGACCACCTGCGCGGTCGCCGCGGTTCCTAGGAACTGGCACCCGCCGCCCGGCGAGGCACACGCCCGACAGCCGAGGTCGGAGGCCTCCTCGAGCGTCACCTGCCCGTGGACGTATCGCGTGCCGATGGTCTGGATCGTTCCTGCGTCCTCGCCCTGGCGGGGCGGCAGCGTGACGCCACCGGGCACAACCACACTCGGCAGATCGAGAAGCCCGGCCACCGCCATGAGCATCGCCGGCAGTCCCTTGTCGCAGGTTGCGATCCCGAGCACGCCGGCCCGCTGCGGCAGCGATCGGGCCAGCCTCCGAAAAACGATCGCCGCATCATTGCGGTACGGGAGGCTGTCGAACATTCCGGTCGTTCCCTGGGTCCGCCCGTCGCACGGGTCGGAGCAGAAGCCGGCAAACGGAACCGTGCCCAGGCGACGAAACTCGTCGGCCGCCGCCTGCACGAGAAGACCGATTTCCCAGTGGCCGGTGTGATAACCGAGCGCCACCGGCGCACCATCGGGTGCCCGCACGCCCCCCTGGGTCGACAGGATCAAAAACTGCCTGCCAGCGGCGGCCGCCGGCGACCATCCCATGCCGACGTTCTGCGAGAGCCCGAACAAATCTCCGCTCGGGCTTTCCCGCAGCATGCGGTCGGTGAAGGGAAGACTCCCCGTCGGCCCCTCGGCAACCGACTGCAGCGAGAAGATGCCCGGATCCTCATCAGCGAGGAGGGTCTTCCACAGTTCTTCATGCCCTTCATGCGTCATGGAAGACCCTCGGAGCCAACGGGGTGCAGGGATCGATAAAGAACCACGTCACAGCGGGAGCTCATCCTGATGATCCCTTGAGCCGGGGATTGATGCTCGAGAGACAGCCGTCGCTTCATTTTTTTTGTGAGATGCTGAAGACTCCAATTCATCTGCTCCTTGGAGATTGCCCGATCCTTCATCAGCAGCCGTGCCGCTTGAGAGATGACAGCGCGGCCAATATATTGCAACTTCGCGAGGGTAACGGCAAAGACAACGTTGAGAGAAACCCCGACTAAGGTACTGGACTCACGCATGAAACGCGATGATGTGATTCGGCTGTGCCGCTTCCGGCACGCTGCGTCGGGGGATCGGCCGCGGATTGGCCTCGTGTTGGAGGCCAATCGCATCGCCGAACTGCCTGATGCCGATGCTCCGACCCTGACCAGCCTCCTCGAGTCTGATGACCCGGCCGGTGCGGCCAGAGCGGCGGTTCAACGCGCGTCGATGGTCCATCCGCTTGCTGGGGTCGTACTTCTCCCACCGGTTGAACGCCAGGAAGTCTGGGCGGCGGGTGTCACCTACCTCCGCAGCAAGACGGCGCGGATGGAGGAGTCGGATTTCAGCGCGACAGCCTATGATCGCGTCTACGAGGCCCCCCGCCCCGAGATCTTCTTCAAGGCCATCGGGGAAAAGGTTGTCGGGCCGGGAGACACGGTCGGCATTCGTCGCGACGCCACCTGGAGCGTGCCTGAACCGGAGCTTGCACTTGTCATGAATTCACGTGGCAAGCTCATTGGCTGCACGATCGGCAATGACATGAGTTCCCGCGACATCGAGGGGGAAAATCTGCTCTACCTTCCCCAGGCAAAAACCTACGACCGGTCATGTTCCCTTGGCCCATGGATCACGCTGGTTGATGATGAACAGGTCATTCGCCAGTGGTCGATTTCCGTGTCGATCTCCCGGTCAGGCAAAGTCGTGTTTGCCGGTGAGACCAGCATCGACAAGATTAAACGTCCGTTTGCCGACCTGATGGCCTACCTGTGGCGGTCCCAGGCGTTCGCTCGAGGAGTCGTCTTGCTGACCGGCACGGGTATCGTTCCCGACGACTCCTTCACGCTGGCACCACACGATCACATCACGATCATCATCAGCGGAATCGGTCGCCTGGAAAATGCCGTGACCATCGTCTGACCGCCAACGCCGCGAAGCCATCATGCCATTACTCCATGGAAAAAACTTCATTGCCGGGCACCTGCACGATGCCGACCGCGTGCAACGGATCAGCAGCCCGCTTGATGGCAACGGTCTGCCAGGAGCGTTCTGCCTGGCCTCGCTCGAAGATGTCGCGGTTGCGATGCGAGCTGCGGCCGCGGCGGCAGCGCCCCTTGCTCAGACAACAGGTGAGGCCCGAGCGACCTTCCTCGAGCGGATCGCCGACGAGATCGTGGGACTCGGCGATGCCCTCATCGAGCGAGCGGGCCTCGAGACGGCGTTGCCGGCAGCTCGCCTCACGGGCGAGCGGGGCCGCACCGTTAATCAACTGAAGCTTTTTGCCGCGATGGCCCGCGACGGCTCATGGGTCGATGCCCGGATCGACCGCGGGATGCCCGAGCGGCAGCCACTCCCGCGGCCTGATCTGCGACGCATGAAGCGGCCGCTTGGGCCGGTCGTCGTGTTTGGCAGCAGCAATTTTCCGCTCGCTTTCTCGGTGGCCGGGGGCGACACCGCGAGCGCCCTGTGCACGGGAAACCCGGTCGTCGTGAAAGCCCACCGCGGCCATCCCGGCACATCGGAACTCGTGGCCGGGGCGATTCAGCGGGCGGTCGAGGCCTGTGGGTTGCCAGCGGGCACGTTCTCGATGCTGCACGGCGAAGGCAGCGTGATTGGCACAGCCCTTGTGCGGCATCCCGCGGCCCGGGCCGTCGGGTTTACCGGCTCGCGGGCGGCGGGGCGGGCTCTCTTCGATGCCGCGGCCGCCCGGCCCGATCCGATTCCCGTCTTCGCCGAGATGAGCAGCCTGAATCCGGTGTTTCTCCTCCCCGGGGCGTTGGCCGATCGCGCCGGGGAAATTGCCACAGGCTTCGCCGCCTCGATGACGCTCGGCGTGGGCCAGTTTTGCACCAAGCCGGGGCTCGTCTTCGGGGTGGCCGGCCCGCTGCTCGATTCCTTCATCGCCGGAGTCGCTGAAGCGATCGCCGGCACTGCTCCGGCCTCGATGCTGTCCCGCGACATCCTCAGCGCATTTGAGCATGGCCGCGACACGCTCGGCGGGCAGGCGGGCACGGCGGTCGCCACCCGCTCCACCGTGCCCGTCGACGCCGCGAAAACCCAGGCGGCGGCGATCGTCATGGAGACCGATGCAGAGACCTTCCTCGCCCAACCTCAACTCACCGAGGAAGTGTTTGGGCCATTTAGTCTGGTCGTGAAGTGTCAGTCAGCCGAGCAACTTGAAGCACTCGCCCGGCGACTTGATGGCCAGCTCACGGCGACCGTTCACGGCACCACCGAGGATCTGGCGACGATGGCTGGCCTGCTCGGCATTTTGGCGACAATCGCCGGCCGGCTGATCGTCAACGCCTGGCCGACGGGCGTCGAGGTCTGCCATGCAATGCAGCATGGCGGGCCGTGGCCAGCCACGAGCGACGCCCGGTTCACAAGCGTCGGCAGCGCGGCCCTCGAGCGGTTTATCCGGCCGGTCTGCTACCAGGACGTGCCGCAGTCACTCCTGCCCGACGCCCTCAAGGATGGCAACCCGCTCGGCATCATGCGGATGGTGGAGGGCATCTCCGGTCGCCACTGAGCACTGGGTGTGGTTCGCCCAGTCGTCGTCAGTCAATCTTCAGCCGACGCCGAAAAATCGTGTCGCCGTTGGTGACGTACAGATACTCGTGGCCGGGGCCGGCAAGGATGCAACTGGTCAGCGGCTTTGCCGGATCCGGCGTCGCCATGACGCCGGAGAGCCTGCCGGTGGGATCGAAGATCTGGATCCCCACGGCGCTGGTCACGTAATACCGGTCCGTCGCATCGACCGCCATGCCATCACCCCGGGCCTCGGGCCCGTCTCCGCGTCGCAGAGTCATCGTCGGCATGCCGGCGTCAAGCGTTCCGTCGGGATTCAGCCGAAACGTCCAGACATGCTCGCCACGGTATTCCGACACGGCCAGCGTCCCGCCGTCGCGGGTCAGTGCGATGCCGTTGGGACCGGCCAGCCCCTGCGCCGCAACCGTGACCTCGCCGGACGCGATCGCGACTCGTTTCACCTCGCCAGCTTTCGTGTCGGTGAAAAACAAAAAGCCATCCGGGGTGATGGCCAGATCATTGGGGGCGACGCCCGTGGCGATCACCTCAACCTTCCCCGACACCGTGTCAATCGCGATCACCCGCTGCTTGCCCCCTTGGCAGCCATAGAGCCGGCCGTCGGGCCCACACTCGAGGCCGCTGACGGCCTCGGCGGTGAGTGCTTCCCTCGCGCCGTCGGCAGCCGACACGCGGTAGACCGCCGGTGCCTTCATGTCGCAGAAATAAAAATGTCCATGGGCGTCGGTGCAAGAGGCGTCGGCAAAGCCAAGGCCGTCGGTCACGACGCTCCATCCCGCGCCGGGAATCAGTTGCCGCCGGAGGGCGCGATCACCACCAAGCGGAGCCGACACGTCAAACGCGGTTTCGTGGGCCTCGTTCCGCCAGAGCCACGTGAGCGCATCCCTGAACAGTTCCGCGCCATGCTTGCCGTTGTGCCCGAATCCCTCGGCATAGTCGAACCGCACGTCGTAGCCCATGAACTCGAGCGCAGCCGCCATCTCCTGATTCGCGAGCGGCCAACTGCCGTGGAGGTTGTCGAGGTCGCCACTGGCATCTTCCAGATACACGCGGATCGGCTTGGGCTCCGTCTTGCGGATGACCGCCGGATAGATGTCACCGCCGCGGATGTTCGTAAAGCTGCCGATATGGCTCATCACCTTGCCGAATTGATTGGGCCGCTGCCAGGCCGCCGTGAAGGCACAGATGCCCCCTGAAGACATGCCGCAAAGCGCCCGCCGGGCCGGGTCGCTTGAGACGTTCAAATCCTTCAACGCGACTGGAAGCAGATCCTCCACGAGGAACCGCGCGTAGCGGTCAGAGAGCGAATCGTATTCGAAAGATCGAATACTCTGCGGCTTCGCCCCGTCTCGGGTCGGCGGCACGATGCCTGGGTTGACGAACACCGCGATCGTTACCGGCATCGCCCCCGCGTCGATCAACGCATCAAACACCGCCGGCGCCCGGAAGGCCCCATCCGCCTTGGCATACCAGGCACCATCCTGAAACACCATGACCGCCGCCGGCGTTGTTCCGGTGAACTGCGGCGGCACATAGACCTGATACTCGTGTGTCGCCCCGGGATACAGGCGACTTTCATTCAGAATGCCCTTCGTCAACTGCCCCCGCGAGGCAATCTCAGCGGCTTCGCCCGGCACACTTGCGATCAAGGCAACACCAACGACAACAACAAGTACGCGAACGGCATTCATGAAGAGGAACTCCCCCGGGATCGTCGTGAGCATCGAGAAGATCTTGGAGAGATCGAGCATGGCGAGCGCTCCATGTGCGAACAACGCTATCCTGTCATAGGATCCTGATCTAGCGATCAGCAGTGTACTCCGTGAGGGCTTTTGCTCGCGGCTCTGCTGGCCGAGATGGAGCGGCATCACACTCCATTACGGTTTCAAGGAGACGACGGGGCCGGAGCCAGCTCGCGAATGAGTCGGCTTTTCAGACCAGGATGTCGTTCACCACGACACCGGCAACGTCAGTCAGTCGGAAATCACGGCCGTTGAATCGGTAGGTCAGTTGCCGATGGTCCATGCCGAGCAGGTGCAGGATCGTCGCATGCAGGTCATTGACGCTCACGCGATCCTCGACGGCCTTGAAGCCAACCTCGTCGGTGGCGCCGTGGGTCACGCCCCCCTTCACGCCGCCGCCCGCCATCCAGACGGTGAAGGCGTGCGGGTTGTGGTCGCGGCCCGGCTTCGCGCTCTTCTGCGCGATCGGCAGCCGGCCGAACTCGCCTCCCCAGACGACGAGTGTCTCGTCGAGCAAGCCACGGCGGGATAGATCCTCGAGCAGCGCCGCGATCGGCCGGTCGGTCTCGGCCGCGAACCCGGAGTGGTTGCCCTGGATGTCTGAGTGGCCGTCCCAGCTCTTCTGGTTCTCCTCGCCGCCGGAGTAGATCTGGATGAATCGTACGCCCCGCTCGACGAGTCTTCGCGCGATCAGGCACTGTTTGGCGAAGTGGCCACAGGTGGGGTCGTCGAGCCCATACAGGTCATGTGTTTCCTTCGTTTCACTCGTAAGTTCGAGCGCTTCGGGTGCCGACATCTGCATCCGATAGGCGAGTTCAAAGCTCTCGATTCGAGCCTGGAGCGACGCGTCCCCGGTGGAGGCGAGATGGTGGCCGTTGAGCCTGGCAGCGAGGTCAAACTGTGCCCGCTGCTGGGCGTCGGTCATGCCCTGTGTGCGAATAAGGTTGGGGATCGGTGTGCCGGCCGTGTCGATGCCTGTCCCCTGGAAAACGCCCGGTAGAAAGCCCGCTGACCAGTTCTGCGCGTAGCCCTTGGGGAGCCCGCGGCCCTTCGTGTCGTACATGACGACGAAGCCGGGCAGATCGCGATTCTCGCTGCCGAGGCCGTAGGTGACCCACGATCCGGTGCACGGGAAACCCATCCGCGTGACACCCGTGTTGATCTTGAGAAGCGCCGGCGCGTGGTTGTTGGAGTCGGTCCAGCAGCTCTTCAGGAAGGCCATCTTGTCGACGTGCTTCGCCATCTGGGGGAACAGGCTCGACACCCAGGCTCCGCTCTGGCCGTGCTGATGGAATGCGAAGGGGCTCTTCATGAGCCCGCCCACGGCACCCGCGAAGAAGCCGGTGTTCTTGTCGAAGCCGGGGAGTTCCTGACCGTCCCGCTTCTCGAGTTCAGGCTTGTAGTCGAATGTGTCGACGTGGCTTGGCCCCCCGTTGATGAAGAGCCAGATCACGCTCTTCGCCTTCCCCGGAAAATGACTCGGGCGAGGTCCCAGTGGATTGTCGGCGAGCCCGCCGCCGCCCTGCATCGTGGCGGCGGCACTCGCCTCGTTCTGGAGGAGCCCCGCGAGTCCCAGAATTCCGAACCCGGCTCCGGCCCGCTTGAGCATCTCGCGGCGTGGCAGGATGGGCGACAGGTCGGACATAAGTCGGCGGATCGTACTCGGATCTGTCATGGGTTCCTCACGTACGTGTCTGTTGGCGGGGCTCGAGCCCGACTCACTCGATGTGCATCGTCTCGTTGAGCCCCATGAGCACCTGGCAAAAGTCAGTGACCGCGGCGGTCGGGCTGTCGTGGCTTCCCGCGGCGGCGTAGGCCGCCTGCTGTGACGCGATGAACAGCGTCGCGTCGTGGAGTTCGGTCGGCGTGGGGACGCGGCCGAACGCCGTGGCGTAGGCCGCGCGGATCAACTTCGCCTGCGGGGCGGAGACGGCTGCAGCGGAATCCTGCGGCTGGCCGGGCAACGGTGGCACCTCTGGGATCGATCCGGCCTCGGCTATGAGTTCCTTGGCCAACCGTTCGGCCCACACGCGGGCCTGCGGTGAGTTCATCATCGCGAGCGCCTGCGGCGCGGTCGTCGTCACCGACCGCTTCGCCACGCCCGACACGAAGTCGGGTGAGTCGAACGTGCGCAGGAAGAGCGGCAGCTTGCTTCGCTTTCGTTCAAGGTAGAGGCTCCGCCTCGGGCTCGCCTCGTCGCGTCCGGCTCGGCCATAGAGCGCGGGATCGAGCCCGCCTGACATCGAAAGGAGCGCGTCACGGATCGCTTCCCCTTCCAGGCGGCGGCGGTTGAACCGCCACACGAGACGGTTGCCCGGGTCGACCCCGGCCTTCACCGGATCGATCGCACTCGACTGCCGGTAGGCCGCGCTTGTCACCATCAGGCGGTGGATCGATTTCAGCCTCCAGCCGCTACGGATCAACTCGCTGGCGAGCCAATCAAGGAGTTCGGGATGCGACGGCGGATCGGCCTGCCTGCCAAAATCGTTCGGTGTGGCAACGAGCCCCTCCCCGAAATGATGCTGCCAGAGCCGATTGACGATGACGCGGGCGGCGACGTAGCCGGCTCCATGGTCGACGTCGGTGATCCAGCGGGCCAGCGCGGCGCGGCGGTGGCTCGTCGTCGCCCCCTCGGGAACAGGTTCGATCCAGTGGGCCGCCCCGTCGGGATGCCGCATGAGCACTTGGAGAAACCCCGTCGTCGCCACGCCTTCCTTCTGGTTGACGTCACCACGTCGCAAGAAGTGGGTCTCGGGGTAAAAGTGCGGGTAGCCGCGCTCGTCGGCGTGGTGCGGGATCTTCGGCACGTTCTCACTGGCCACAAGCACCTTCACGAGCGTCGGGGCAGGCTTTTCGGCGTCGAGCCGCCTGACGACCGTGTCGAGAGCCCGCCAGCCTGCGTCAAACATTCGGTGGAGCGCGGCGAGTTCTGACTTCTCCCCATCCGTCCGCTGCGCGGCGGGTTTTACGAGGATTTCGGTCACGCGGCGCCGCGGCTCCCCATCGGCATCCACCGGGTCGCGAGCCGCAGTGACCGGCTCCGCCTTCTCGCCCGGGGCATCAGCGAAAGAGATCCGCGGCCGGCCGATCGAATGCTTTGCATTGTTCATGAACTCGAGTTTCACCGTCAGCCGTACGCCGCCACCATGCTGCACCGGCTTCTCGAAGTCGAATACCGCCGCATGTGACGCGCCGAACTGCGGGTCGACCGCCCAGGCCGTCGAACCATTCGCATCGATCGCATGCTCGACCAGCAGCGAAGGCGACGTCTGCGAGAAATCCGCCCGCGGATTCACGAGCTTGATCGACGAAGGCTCCGCCGCCGGCTTGCCCTTGGACGGAATGGGCGAGGCGGAGACGGTGAGGTTCGAGAGGGCGAAGTTGCCGTTGGCAGCACGGCCCGGCCCGCCGCGCGGCAACGACGCATCGGCAATCGCGTCGATGCGCAGCGAGGCGACCGTCTCGAGCGGTGCATCGATCACGAAGGTGTAACTGTCTTGATCGGCGGCCACGCCGACGGCCAGGAGCGAGCCATCGTCAAGCGGGGCGAACTTTCGGCCCGCCTGGGTTTCCGCCGACACGAGCTTGCCCAGTCGCCATGGCCGCGTCTCGTCGTTTGCGGTTGGCTGCCACGCAGCCACGAACGCGTCGAACCGCTTTGGCAGTTCGTCACGCTCGTAGGCTTCCCGGGCCTTCACGGCCGCGAGCCGTCGGGCCTCCCACGCCGCGAGGATCGCGCGGTCCTTGGCGGGATCCACCGGCAGATCGACGTTTGAGCGGATCGTCGTCGTAAACGTCGCCGCCATGCGGTAATAGTCGGCCTGCGGGAACGGATCGAACTTGTGGTCGTGGCAGCGGGCACAGCCGATCGTCGCTCCGAGCATCGCGGTGCCGACCGTGCCGACCATGTCGTCGAGTTCGGTGGAGCGGGCGCTCTCAAACTCATTCTCCGTCAGCTGTGTCGGGAATGCGCCGGCGGCGAGGAAGCCTGTCGCCTTCTGCGCGTCGAGATTGTCGGGGTCAAACTCGTCGCCGGCGAGTTGCCACCGCAGAAACGTGTCGTAGGGGAGGTCATCGTTGAAGGCCTTGATCACGAAGTCGCGGTAGTGATGGGCATGTGGACGGTCGTAGTCCTGTTCGTAGCCGAAGCTCTCGGCGAAGCGGGCGACATCGAGCCAGTGCTGGGCCCACCGCTCGCCAAACGACGCCCGCGATAGGAGATCGTCGACTGCCTGTTCATACGCGACGCCGGCCTGCTTTGAACACGAATCACAGAAGTCGGCAATCTCCTGTGGCGTCGCCGGCAACCCGGTGAGGTCAAACGAGAGCCGGCGGAAGAGCGTCTGCGGCGGGGCCTCGGGCGACGGTGCGAGGCCGGCTGACTCGAGCTTCGCAAGGATGAAGTGGTCGATCGGATTGCGACACCAGCCGTTGGGGTCGGCCGGCTCGGGCGGGCTGACGACTGCGAGCGGGCGGAACGCCCAGTAGTCCCGGGCCTCCGGCTTCACCACGCGATCTGTCCATGGCCCGCGGTCGGAGTCGTCGATCAGCGGCTTGTCGAACGGGGCTCCACCGTTGATCCATTCGGCGAGCCAGCCGAGCTGCTCCGAGGTCAGCGCGTCTCCCTCCTCCGGCATGTGCGGTTCCTCGAGCCGTGCGGCCAGCCGGTACATCAGGCTTTCCATCGCCTTGCCGGGCACGACGGCGGGGCCGCTGGCCCCGCCTGCGAGCAGTTTCTCGCGATTCGAAATGTCGAACTCACCCTCCACCGTGCCCGCCCCATGGCACCCGGCGCAGCGGTGCGCGAGGAGCGGCCGTAATTTCGACTCGAAGAGGGCCACAGCATCGGGGGATTCGCCGGCGATGGCCGAAGGACACGACACAATCGGGCCGCCTAAAAGAAGCGCAGCGGCGGAGAGAACCACCGTGCGTAACGGCCGCGATCGATGTAGCACGATGTGGCTCGACATGCAGCAGCAGACCTGGAGCGAATGAAAGTCACGACGAATGCATCATCGCCTCAGTGTACTCAGCGGAAAATACTCAGCGGAAGGCGGAGATTGTTATGGTGTCCACGACGGCCTCACTACCGTCTGGGCCCGTGCCGATCTGTGGAGATATTTTGGGAGCGCTGGCTTTGTTGCACTTCCCTCGCAGGGACTGGCCGTTGCTGAGTTGCACCGCCACTTCGTCATTCCGCACCTCGATCATGACCCGGTGCCACTGGCCCGGCGGGAAGGTGGCCTTGTGTTCGCCTACGGTGGCTTTTGGCGCGTTGTCTCTGATATCCCAGGAGCCCGGCTGGGTCACATCCTTGGGTCGGCGGAATCGGATGAAGAACTCGGGGGCAACCCCGTGCACAGGTTCTCCTGCCTCGCGCACCCTGGGGAACTGGAAGCCAAAACTCTGCCCGACATCCCAGCGGAAGTCCGCTTCAAGAATGAAATCCTCGAGCGCGGCTCGGTCCTTCCCGTAGACAAACGCGATCCCGCCGTGACCCCACTCCGGTCGTTCGATTTTCGTCCCCAGACGCACCCCGCCCTCGGCGAGCTCGGACATCGTGTTCCGGATGACCCGAAGCGGAACTGGGTCTGGGCCGTCGAAGGACTCGGAGAAAATAACGTCGCCCCGCTCGCCGAGCAGCGGCTTCATTTCCGGCAAATTCTCAGTGGCGTGAACCGCTGACGACAGAAAGACAAGAAGGATTCCGACGGTGGATTTCATGATTGCCTGTTTCGCGATCAATGTTTGGCTTTCTGGGAACGAAAGCACACAGGTACTATGCCGCGAACCGGCCGGATTGGACGCTTCTGGCGAGAATTGTCCCGGATCCGTCTCATGCGTCGCGCGACGCTTGCCACGGGACGTGGCAAGCTGGCGGTGCGCCAGCACATCGTCCCACTCCCACACGCCACACCGCTCCGCCCACCCCTCGACCAAGCCAGCGAGACGCTGCGGCTGCAGCGCCGCCAGATTCTCTAGTTCCGACGAATCGTGCTGGAGATCATACAGCTGCCACGGTTGCGGCCCCTTCGCCACCGCCTTCCAGTTGCCGTGCCGCACGGCTTTGTTCCCTTCGTGCTCCCAGAACAGCCATCGCTCCGGCAATGATTCTCCGGCAAACGCTGGTAGCAAGCTGATCCCTTCGAGCGGCAGAACCTCGTTTTCATTCCGTGTTTGCGGATAACCGGTACCGGTCGCCTGCACAATCGTAGGCATGAGGTCGACCACATGTCCCACGTCCTGCCTCAACTGGCCTCGCGCCGCGACTCCTGCCGGCCAGTGCACGATCAGGGGCGTGCGAACACCTCCCTTATGCGTGTCGCTCTTGTATCGCCGATAGGGTGTGTTGCACGCATTGACCCACTCTAATCCCGCGCTGGCATAAGAAAGTCCTGTACCAATCTCCGCGCCCTCGGTCCCGCGGCTGAATCCCCCGGGCCCTCCTTCCGCGGAACATCCGTTGTCGGACAAGAACATGATCAACGTGTTCTCCAGAACCCCCAGCGCTTTCAACTTCGCCACCAGTCTGCCTACATTCTTATCAATGCAGTCGATCTGCGCCGCGTAGATGCTCATCCGCCGCGCCAGTTCCTCCCGCTCCTGCTCGCCGACCTCTTCCCATGGGCGGGCTTTCGCGTCCCGCGGACTGAGCTGTGTGCCAGCAGGCACGATCCCCAACCGAACCTGCTTGTCCAACCGCGCCTGCCGGAGCGCGTCCCACCCCAGCCGATAACGTCCTTCATACTTGGCGATATCCGCAGCCTTCGCCTGCAATGGCCAGTGCGGCGCGATATGCGGGAGATAAAGGAAGAAAGGCCGTTGCGTCTGCGTAACCGCTTCCTCGATGAATTCCAAAGCGTGATCGGTGAAGGTGTCGGTCACATAGAGATCGTCGGGAGGGTCAATTCGCTGGTTGCCGCTGGTAAAGAAGATTTCCTTGCGAAGCTGCAGGGTGTCTTTGAAGTAGACCCCTCCGCCAGACGGCGTTCCCCAAAACCGATCGAACCCGCGGTCCAGCGGCCAATGCCCGGGCGCCGACCCGACATGCCACTTGCCAACCGCACATGTCGCGTAACCCGTGGGACGAACCGCTTCGGCAATCGTCACGCAGCGCTGATTCAAGTATCCCCGGTAGGCGGGAATCCCATCATCAACCGTCATGTGGCCAATACCCGCTTGATGCGAGTACAAGCCTGTCAAAAGGGCGGCACGTGTGGGGCAGCAGCGAGCCGTGTTGTAGAACTGTGTAAACCGCAGGCCACCGGCCGCCAACTGGTCCACGTGGGGCGTCTCGATTTCCCCGCCATAGCATCCCAGATCCGCAAACCCCATGTCGTCGGCCAGAATCACGACGACGTTGGGACGTTCGGCAGCTATCAGCGGCACCGACCAAACGCAGCCGAGCAAGATTCCCCAAACAGCGATTCCCCAAACAGCGCGGACCATGATTCATCCTCTCGGGTATCGAACTGAACACAAATACCAGCACGTCAACGAAGTGATCGTTGCTGATCTGGACCGACTATACTCCCCGCCGGGCTCCAGCCGTTCGAAGTACCAACCACCCGTTGAAGGGCTTGTTTTCAAGGTCATGTTTGTGGACCTGTGGTAAAAACGCGCTCGACAGACTCCACAAGGTTTCAACGATGACGAATCGTTTGGTGGAGCCACCGACGGCGAACCGAGCCATGTCCGTACTCTCTTGCCCGAGCACCCGATCGCCAAGGGGCTGCCGGCTCAATGGGACATCCCGAAGACTGAAATGTATGACGAACCATTTCATGTTCCCGCACCGGATGCCGTCGTCTTTGAGGAACGGTGGGACAAGGGCGAGCGGTTTCGAAGCGGCTGCACCTGGAACGTGGGCAAAGGCCGCGTTTTCTATTTTCGCCCTGGCCACGAGACCTATCCGATCTACCGCCAGCCCGAGAATCTCACGGTGATCGAGAATGCCGCGCGCTGGGCGGCCCCGCGGCCGTAAGGGCCCGGAACAGGCACCCGGACGCCGGGGACTGCAGTTGTGCGTCGCATAACCCGCCGTTCAGACGCGCGCGAACCCCAAACAATGGATCCCGATCCGTTCGCGGTCGCAAAGGGGGCCGTTTCCGCCAGAAGTGTCCAATCCGGTAGGTCACCGGCATAGAATCTCCGCGACCTCGATCGAAGAGAAGCCCCGCGCTTCTCCCCTCTCGAATGAGTAGTTTCTAACCAGATGGCAACGACACTTCGTCAGCCACCACAGCCTCCATCAGGACTGCGAGATACGCTCTCGAGCCCGTGTTGCTGCGCGTTGGTGATCGCGCTTGTGGCTGTTGTTGTCGTGCAAACCTTGGCGATTGTCCGAAAAGTGCTCCCTGGGAGTACGTGCATGGGGTTTCGCATGAACGATTCAGCCTGGGCACGGTGGTCGCTCCATGGGGCTGGCGTCATCATCGGGCTGTTCGCGGGCCCTGCGAGGTCGATCGCGGCGGAGCCGGCCGCTCCGTCCCGCCCCAACATCGTCGTTATCCTTTCCGACGACATGGGGTTTTCCGATGTCGGCTGCTATGGCAGCGAGATCGAGACGCCGAACCTCGACCGGCTGGCGCGGGGCGGCCTGCAGTTCACGCAGTTTTACAACACCGCTCGCTGCTGCCCGACTCGGGCGAGCCTGCTGACGGGACTTTATCCTCACCAAGCGGGCGTCGGCCACATGGAGACCGATCGGGAATTTCCCGGCTACCGCGGTGACCTCAACGACCGCTGTGCCACGATCGCCGAGGTGGTCGCGCCGGCCGGCTACGCGAGCTATGCCGTGGGCAAGTGGCACGTCACGGGGGCGATCAGGCCCAAGAGCGACGCGGAGAAACGCAACTGGCCGCTGCAGCGGGGCTTCATGCGTTTCTACGGCACGATCATCGGCGGCGGCAACTTCTTTGACCCCGCCACGCTTGTCCGCGACAACCGAATGATGTCGGCCTTCGCCGACCCCGATTATCCGGCGGCCGACTACTACTACACCGACGCGATCAGCGACCACGCCGTGCGGTTCATCACGGAGCACGACGCGACGAAGCCCTTCTTTCTGTACGTGGCCTACACGGCCGCCCACTGGCCGATGCACGCCCGCGACCGCGACATCGTGAAATACGCAGGCCGCTACGCCGCCGGGTACGAGGCCATCCGCAAGGCTCGCTATGCGAAAATGCTGACCGAAGGCGTGGTGACCGCGGCCGAGACGACGCTCTGGCCGTGGCCGCCGAAACTCGGCGAAGAAGACGAGTGGTTGGCCTGGGACCAGCGAAACATGGAGGTCTATGCCGCGATGGTCGATAGCATGGACCAGGGCATCGGCAGGATCATGAAGGCGGTCGAGGATGCTGGCCAGGCCGACAACACGCTCGTCTGCTACCTGCAAGACAACGGCGGCTGTGCCGAGACGATCGGTCGCGGCGGGATCGGCCCTGCTCGCGCCGACATGCCAAGCCTGCAGCCACTCCCCGCAGACTTCATCGGCGTGAAGGTGCGACAGAAGCAGACCCGCGACGGCTATCCGCTGCGGGAAGGCAAGGGCGTGATGGCCGGCCCGGCCGACACGTTTGTCGCGTATGGCCCCGCCTGGGCGACCGTGTCGAACACGCCGTTCCGCATGTACAAGCACTGGGTCCATGAAGGGGGTATCGCGACGCCACTCATCGTCCACTGGCCTCGTGGCATCAGGGAGCCCGGCCGGCTCGAACGAACGCCTGGCCACCTCATCGACATCATGGCCACAGCCGTTGATCTGGCCGGCGCGTCGTATCCCGCCGACAAGACGCCGCTCGAAGGAAAAAGCTTGGCCCCGCTCTTTACAGGCGGCGCGATCGACCGCGAGGCGATCTACTGGGAACACGAGGGCAACAAGGCCGTTCGGGAGGGCGATTGGAAACTCGTGGCCGTCCACGGCGACCGCTGGGAACTCTACGACCTATCGAAGGACCGTTCGGAGCAGAATGATCTCAGCGGACTCGAGCCCGGCCGCGTCAAGCGGATGACTGCCATGTGGGATGCCTATGCAGCCCGCACGAACGTAGAGCCTTGGGACAAGATCACGGCACCGAAGAAGCCATGAGGTGACTCGTAAGCAAGGCTTTCGTACAACGCCAGGCAAATTACGGCTCTCCCCACGGAAATCCCGGATGGACCGGAATATGAAAAACCGCTTCCGCTCCTGCTTGCTTTCTGCAGTATCGCTGGCACTGCTGGCCGGCGCCCGTCTTGCCGACGCAGCGGAATCTTCACCCCGGCCGAACATCATCTTCCTCCTCACCGACGACCAGCGAGACAACACGCTCGGCGCCATGGGGCATCCCTCTGTGAAAACACCCAACCTCGATTCGCTGATGCGCGATTCGGTGCGTTTCACAAACGCTTACATCGCCACGCCGGTGTGTGCGCCGAGCCGGGTGTCGTTTTTTACCGGAATGCCGGAGCGGGTGCATGGCGTGGGCTTCAGTTCGTCGTACACCCTCACGGAGCCGCAGTGGGAGCAGACCTATCCCGCACTGCTCCGCAAAGCCGGGTACCACACAGGCTTCATCGGGAAGTTTGGCG
Organism: uncultured Candidatus Kuenenia sp.; assembly: GCA_964432895.1. GTDB lineage: Bacteria > Planctomycetota > Planctomycetia > Pirellulales > UBA1268 > CAMCQY01. Next base: position 18,606 of record CAYSPN010000440.1, on the reverse strand, counting down.
TTGAGTACTACACCTTCAAGGGCCGGGCGCAGGATAAGTTTGACTTTTGGTATGGGCACGATGGCTGGACCAAGTTTCTGCCCAAGGATCACGACTCACCCAGCACCACGCCCTATCACGGCGCCAAGGAGGACGTCGTCACCTTCATCATGGGCGAGGGAATGGCACAGTTCCTCGACACCGCGCCGAAAGAGAAGCCCTTCTGCCTCTCCGTCAGCTTCAATGTGCCGCATGGCTCGCAGACGACATCCATGTTTACCGCCTATCCCCAGTGGATTGGGATGACTCGCCCGGCCAACGAGAACCCCAAGCTCAAAGGCAGCCCTTTCTACGACACGCTCTATCGCGATCTCGACATTTCCCTGCCAGCCGATACCTGCACCGACCCCTACCGCTTCATCCCGAAGTTCATGTTGGACCAGGACAAGGGGCGGCGGCAGACCTACAGCTACAACTATGATCTTTCTGCCTGTCGCGAGCATCACGTCCGCTACTACCAGACGATCACCGGCCTGGATCACGTCATCGGCGGCCTGCTCGCGGACCTGAAGAGACGCGGCCTCGATCAAAACACCGTCATCCTTTTCGGCAGCGACCACGGGCTGCTCATGGGCGAATATGGGATGGGCGGAAAAGGCTTGTTGCTCGACCTCGCGACGAAGATCCCCTGCATCATCCACGATCCGCGAACCCCGCAGGAGCAACGCGGTCGCCAGCTTGATCAGATCGTCTCCAGCCTTGACTACACCCGCACCATTCTCGACTACGCCGGCATTGAGGCTCCCGCGGAAATGGAAGGGCACAGTCTGCGTCCGCTCGTGGAAGGCAAAGAGACCTCCTGGCGCGATGAGCTCTTCCTTGAAAGCCTCTTCACCATGCGGGACAATCCTTTTCAGGAAGGCATGCGGACCAGTCGCTGGAAATACATTCGGATGTATGACGGCGTGATGAGCTTCAAGGAAACAGACGTCGATTTCCAAGGTCGCAATGCCGAGTTCGAGATGCTTTTCGACCTCGAGGCCTATCCCGCTGAGCAACACAACCTTGCCACCGATCCGACACACACCGCCATCCTGGACGAGTTGCGCACGAAAACCGCGGCCAATTCAATCGCCATCAATCAGCGCCGCGCCGACTATATGAAAGCGCACTCCGTGCAGCTGCGCACCGCCGGCCCGGCGAAGAAACCTGGCAAGTAGCAACCACTGGCCCATGCGAAATCTCATGCAAAACGCCTGCCTCCGCCTGTACCCGCTGACTTGGCTTCTCGCGTTCGCGGCGGGGCTGCACGCCCCGTCTGCGGCGGCCGCGACTCCGAACATCGTCGTGATCTACGCCGACGACCTCGGCTACGGCGACGTGCACTGTTACAACCCTGACCGCGGCAAGATCCCCACGCCGCACCTCGACCGGCTCGCCGCGCAGGGGATGCGGTTCAGCGACGCCCACTCCTCCTCGGGTGTCTGCTCGCCCTCCCGCTACGCGTTGCTCACCGGCCGCTACCACTGGCGGACGCGGCTCCAGAGCGGCATCGTCGGCACGTGGGGCGATCCCCTCATCGCTGCCGACCGCGTCACGCTCGGCACGCTCGCCCGCCAGCACGGCTACCGCACAGCCTGCATCGGCAAGTGGCATCTCGGCTGGGACTGGTCCCTCACGCCCGATGAGAGACGGTCGACCCAGGCCGTCGCGCAGCCGAAGGGTGTTGCCGCCGATGCCGCCGGCCCGACCGCCACGGCCGAGCAGCAGGCCGCCTGGCAACGGATCTTTTCACGCCCGATCGCCGGCGGGCCGACGACCCGAGGCTTCGATGTCTACTTCGGCACCGACGTGCCCAACTGGCCTCCGTACTGCTTCATCGCCGACGATCGCACGGTGGGCATCCCCTCGGAGTTCCTGCCCGCGGCCGACTTGCAAGATCATCGCGCAAGCGCCCAGGGGCCGGCGCTGCCCGACTGGAAGCTGGAGGCCGTCCTGCCGACGCTCCGCGACCGGGCGGTCGAGTTCATCGCCGACCGCGGTCGCGCGAAGCAGCCGTTCCTCCTCTACATGCCGCTTACCTCGCCGCACACGCCCCTGGCGGTGAACGAGCCGTGGCGGGGAAAGAGCGGCCTCGACAACGCCTGCGCCGACCTCATCATGGAGACCGACGCGGTCGTCGGTGACGTGCTCGCGGCCCTCGATGCCGCCGGCGTCGCCGACGACACGCTCGTCGTATTCACGAGTGACAACGGCTTTGCCCCCTACGTCGGGGCCAAGAAACTCGAGGCCCGCGGCCACTACCCGAGCGGCCCGCTGCGGGGCTACAAGTCGGACGTCTGGGAGGGAGGGCATCGCGTCGCGTTCATCGCCCGCTGGCCCGGCGTTGTGAAGCCCGAAAGCGTCTGCGATCAGCTCGTGCACCAGGCCGATCTCATGGCGACCTGCGCCGAGATCCTCGGCACGCCGCTCCCCGACGATGCCGGCGAAGACAGCTTCAGCCTCGTGCCGCTCCTGAAGGGGAGCATGACGCCCGTCCGCGAGCATGCCGTGAGCTGCTCGATGCGGGGTGTGCCGGGCGTGCGGCTCGGCTCCTGGAAGTACATCGCCGCCCCCGGGTCCGGGGGCTGGACGGGGGGAGACGACCCGGCGCAGAACGTGCAGCTCTACGACCTCGCCTCCGACCTCGGCGAGCGGAAGAACCTCGCCGGCGAGCAGCCCGAGCGGGTCGCCGAGATGCAGGCGCTCCTCGAGCAGCTCATCACGACGGGCCGCAGCCGGCCGGGCCCGCCGCAGCAGAACGACGTCGAGGTCGTGCGGTATCCGCGGCCTCCGGCGGCGCAGCCGGAGGCGGCCCCGGCGAAACGACGGCAGCCCGACGCGGCGCAGAAGCCGTAGCCCGCCCGCAACTGGGATGTGGCCATGGATATCGGGGATAGTCGGGTGTGGGCGGTGCGGTAAAGCCGAAACCCCGTGATTTCTGGAGTTTTTCCGGGTCCGGTGCTGCTGGGGGTGGGCTTTCTAAAAAAAGTTGTCCAAACGATCGTAGGACCGGCATAGAACTCCGTTGAGGTCTTCACATCTACCCAGACGGTGATCCCTCGGGAGGGCAATCATGGTTACCGCATATCGATTTCAGCGGGCTCGTGGCTTCACCCTCGTTGAGCTGCTCGTGGTGATTGCGATCATCGGGGTGTTGGTCGGTCTTCTGCTTCCAGCGGTGCAATCGGCTCGGGAGTCGGCAAGACGAGTGGCGTGCACCAACAAGCTCAAGCAGCTTTCTCTCGCGGTGCTCAACTATGTCGATGGGAAACGCACATTTCCCCCTGCTGTCGTCACCCGCCCCGCCTCGGGAACACCGGGAGCCTATGCCTACTTTAAGCAGCCTGATGGACCACCGTGGCAGGTCCTGATCCTGCCGCATCTTGAGGATCAGGCTCGTTATGATTCGTTTACGCTCTCTGGAACATTCGCCGGAGCATTCAACACCGAAGCGGGGCGAGCCGGTGCGAATGCCGGGCCACAGAAAAGACGAAACGATAGCTTTCTCTGTCCGTCAAGTCCGCATTTCTCGCTGACTTCAGGCACACTCGGCCTGGATGGCCCCTATGCGGGAACGAACTATATAGCCGTGATGGGGGGAGGGCCAAACCCTGGAACAACTCTGAACTGCCCGGGCTTCAGCGATGATCTGGCCGCCTGGGGCCCCGTAACACCGAACAACGACAAACCCTGCCGCGGCCGCGGGTTTAAGCCCTTATCCGCCGGTGGCGTGATGTTCCTCAATTCCAAGACCCGTTTGGCCCACATCACTGACGGCTCAAGCAAAGCTTTTCTCCTCGGGGAGACCCGGTACTCACAGCTGGCATCAGGGTGGAACTGGACCGGCGGGGGGGGTGGGGCCGGGGAATTCACCTGGGCTTCAGCCTTAACCAGTGGAAATGGCGGACTCGCGAATGCCGCGGTCGCGACGAATTCCTTGAATGTGTCATGCGATCCGGTGACGGACAATTGCTTCAACGGGCTCACCTTTTCGTACGGCTTTGGCAGCTTCCACTTCGGCGGTGCGCAGTTTGTGATGGCGGATGGCTCCGTGCACTTTCTCAGGGATGACGTCACGCCGACCGTCCTGCGAAGTCTGGGACAATGTGCGAGTGGAGATGGCACGTTGCCATGAGGGCGGATTTTCAAACATTCAGTTTTCAGGCTTGCCTTCTCGGCCTCACGATCGCAGGCCTCAGCGGCTGCTGGAACAGTGCGCCACCGGGACGGGTCACGACAAGCGGTCGGGTGACGGTGGCCGGCTCGCCACTTCCGGATGGGCAAATCACCTTTGAATCGGTTGAAGATGGCCTCGATCGTGGGGTCAGCCGTATCGATCACGGGGGCAGGTTCTCGATCTTTCTGAAGCCGGGTGTGTATCGAGTTGCCATCGAATCGGTCGAGGGCGGTGTCTCCCCGGCCGGTCTCGATGCTGTTGAACTGGCAAAACTCCGGGTCGCCAAGCGTTACGCCGACCCTCGAGCGTCGGGCCTCGAATACACCATCGACGCCTCCAGCCGCCGGCTCACGATCGATATCCCGAAATAGGGGCTGGCTCGGGGTCCACCTCAGGCCGAGTCTCAACCCAGCCGCCGGTCCAGCTCTACAATCTCGCCGAGGACCCGGCCGAGAAAAACAACCTGTAGGCGCAATTCCCCGGCAAGGTGAAAGAGCTACGCTCCCTGTTGCAATGCTACGTCGAACGCGGCCGCTCGACCCCTGGGCCGGAGCTCAAGATCGAACTTTTCGTCAAGCCGGGCGACGTCCGTTATCAAGGAGCCGGCTACGACAAACTGGCCGCGCAGGTGGCCGCCCAGATCACCGCCGCCCTGCCGGAGAAGAAGGCCGCCGACAATCGCTGACCCTCAATGGCCGTCGTCCCTCCGCTCGGCCGACGCCTGCCGAAGTGCCATTGGGCGACCTATCCTTTAAGGTAGCCCAAATACGGTCGGGATGCGGCCGTTCCCGCCAGAAACGTCCAATCCGACCGATCGACGGCATAGTACCTTCGTGACCGCTTTCCAGGAAAAAACCCGCATGTCTCCCCTCTCGCATGAGCAGTTCATGCGGCTGTTTCTCCAGTCGGAGCAAGAGATCCTCCGCTACGCGATGGCGATCGTGCCGAACGTGGCCGACGCCCGCGACATCCTCCAGGAGACGGCGCTGTCCCTTTGGAAGGCGATCGACCAATACGACCCCGATCGGCCGTTCGTCCCGTGGGCCTGCCGGTTTGCCCTCAACGAGGCCCGGATGTTCCTCCGCACCGAGGGGCGGCGGAAGCGGTTTATCCGTGAAGATCTCGTGGCAATGCTCGAGGCCCGGCGAATCGAGATCGCGCCGCAGCTCGACGCGCGGCGGGAGCACCTTCGCGAGTGCCTCGACCAGTTACCGGCCGACCAGCAAAGCCTTGTCCGCGGCTACTACTTCGACGATGAGTCCGTGCCGGCCATTGCCGAACGGCTCAGCCGCACCGTCGAGGCGGTCTACAAATCGCTGCAGCGGATCCGGTACGTCCTCGAGGCCTGCATCGGCCGCAAGGAGCGGCTGTCGGCCAGCGGTTCCACCTCATGAGCACCATCCACAACGTTTCTCGATAGACGGCTTTGACCATGAATCCTTCCGAACTCGACGCCCTGATTCACGCCTGCCTCGATGGCCGTGCCACCGATGACGAACTGATACGACTCGAGGAAGCTTTGGCATCAGACCCGGCGGTCCGTGATCGCTATCTCTGCCTGGCCGATCTGCATGCCTGCCTGGCCATCGACGAGTCTCTCTGGCAAGAACCGGCTGGCCGTGGTGGCGACGATCCCGGCCCGGCGGTGACCACGCGGTCGGTGCAGCCGACGTCGCTCCGCGTGCCGTTGGCTGCAGCGGCGGTCGGCCTGCTTGTGGGCCTCGGTGGAGCGGGGCTGGCCTTCGGCTATGTCGTGCCAATGCTGTCGCGGCCGGTGGTGATCTTCGCCGACGGTTTTGAATCAGGGCCCGCTCCGGAGTGCCGCGGCCTCGTCGGCCGGCTTGGTGGCTGGAGCGGCGACGTGTGCCAAGTGGTGCCGGCCGATCAGGGCGTCGCGCCGGCCGAAGGCCGCCGGATGCTGCGGCTGCTCCAGGCCGACTACCCCGGCAAGCCGGAGCGGGACGGCTACATCTCCGATGTGTATCGCGTCATCGACCTGCGGCCCTACCGCGATCTGATAGGGGGCGGCTGCGTGGTCGCGAGGGCGACGGCGCGTTGCAATGCGGCCGAGTATCCGCCAGAAGAGAAATACACAGGATCAATCTGCATGTACGCCTTTGATGAGGCCACGTTTGACCGTCTTGACGATGTTCCCGACAGTGATCTGGCCCGGGAGTCGCTTGCGATGACGCATCGGCGGCGGGCTTGCTTCGACCGCGATCCGGCGGGGTGGCTGCCGATCGATTGCGAGCTCCAGCTGCCCTTCGACGCAGACTTTCTGCTGATTCAGATCGGTGCGACCCATGGGCCGGAGCAGCAGCGGCGGGCAACGTTTCCAGGGCATTACCTCGACGATGTGGTCGTGTCGCTCAAGGAGGTCATTCGACGATGCCGGGAATCCTCTCCATGAAGAGCCGCCTGACTCAGCTTGCCTGGAGTGCGACGGTGGTCGCACTCCTGACGCAGGCCGCCTCGGCGGTGAACGTTCCGCGTGCCGAGATGGCTGCCAGCCATCGCCTGCTGCTCGAGCAGCACTGCTTCGGCTGCCACAATGCCGAGACGCAGGAAGGCAGTGTTCGGCTCGATAACCTGCCACTTTCGATTGCCGACATCCAGACGGCCGAGCGGTGGCAGAAGGTACTCAATGTGCTCAACGCCGGAGAGATGCCGCCGGAAGCCGAGCCCCAGCCTGACACTGCGGCTAAAACCGACTTTCTCGATGCCTTGTCAAACGTCATGGTGGTCGCCCGACAAAGCCTGGCAGATGCCGGCGGCAGGGGCGTCATTCGGCGGCTCAATCGCCGGGAATACTCGAACACCCTTCGGGAACTGCTCGGCGTCGAGATCAATGTCGCGGAACTCCCCGCCGACACGAGCAACGGGGCGTTCGACACGGTCGGTGCCAATCTCTTCATGTCCGAGAGCCAGGTCGAGCAATACCTCGCACTCGGTCGCACGGCGCTCGATGAGGCCTTCGAGTGGCAGGCGGCGATGGGCCTGGAGCAAAAGATCCGCGTCGAGGCCGAGGAGGCTTCGAGCCTCGTACGAAAAAAATACGAAGACGAACTCGACGCGTTGGAGCGTGCCAGAAACTGGGTGGCGGCGGTGGAGGCGGCCATGGCCAAGCCGGAGAATGCTGCCGTTGTGGCGGAACTGCGGAAGGACGCGAAGAACGACGATGCCGTCCGCCTTCAGTGGCGGAAGATCCAAGGTGCTCCCGCGCCGGAGGACTTTGGGTTCGTCACCAAGCAGAATTCGGCTGACCTGGCACACTACCACCTCAGTTTTGGCACTCCGGCCGCCAAAGGTTACATGCGTGCGTATCGCGAGGCGTATCTGGACATGCCGGATTTGGACAGGGGCGCCTATCTCACCATCGGTGGCAATACCGAGATGCTCTTGCATGACCACATCACACTCGTTTTGCCTTTTGCGTGGAAGACGATCCCGGGCGACTACATGTTTCGTGTGCGACTTGCCGCAACCGACAAGGCGACGCCGGAGCGGAAGTTCATCGAGTTCGGTGTCGCTCCGAAGCACACTGAGAGTCCGTTTCTCAGCACGCATCGCGTCACCGGCACCATGGACAACCCGCAGATCATCGAGATTCCGATCACCCTGACGCGGCGTCACGCCGAGCGCGACAACCGCACCCTCTTCATCCGCGAGAAGGGCATCCGCGATCACTATTCGCAGGCGAAGGCGATATTTGGTGCTGCCAAAACGAAAAACGGCATCGGGCCCGAGTTCGCGATCTGGGTCGACTGGATCGAGTTGGAGCGGCTCCCCTACTCGCGCAAGGGCGAGGCTCCCGGCATCGCCGCGCTGGGGATTCCGCTCGATGACAAGGCGGCGCCTGCGTCCGCGGACGTGCGAGGGGCGATCGAGCGATTCTGTGTCGAAGCGTTTCGTGGCGCGAAGCCCGACTCGGCCTATCTCGACAAGCTCACTCGCCTCTACGACACCCGCCGTGAGGCGGGCGACAAGCACACCGCAGCGCTCAAGCGAGCGATCTCGGTAGCGCTCGCATCGCCGCAGTTCCTGTATCTCGCGGAGCCGGTCCAGGATCACGAACGCAGGCCGCTGAGTGCGGCGGAGTTCGCCGCTCGGCTCTCGTATTTCCTCTGGGGTGGGCCGCCGGACGCAACGCTCCGCGACCTCGCCGCCCGCGGGGAATTGATGAAGCCCGAGGTGCTGGCCGAGCAGACGACGCGACTGCTCGATAGCCCGCGCAGCCAGGGCTTCACGCGGCCCTTTGTGCACCAGTGGCTCCAGCTCGACCGGCTGGATTTTTTCGAGTTCAATCGCGAGCTGTTCCCGCGGTTCGACAAGAGCACCAAGCTCGCCGCGCGGCAGGAAATCTTCGCAACTTTCGAGCACATTCTCCACGAGAACGCGAGCGTACGAGACCTTTTGAAGTCCGACTACGCGATCATCAGTCCGCTGCTCGCGGATTATTACGGCATCGCGGGCGTGGAGGGCGACGTCTTTCAGGTCGACGCGTTTCAAAGGGTGTCACTGCCAAAGGACTCCGTCCGCGGCGGTTTGCTCGGCATGGCTGCTGTGATGGCCATGGGTGGAAACGGCTCGGACACCAGCCCCGTCGAGCGCGGCGCCTGGGTGCTGCGCAAGCTCCTCAACGACCCGCCGCCGCCGGCACCGGCCAACATTCCGCAGATCACGCGACTTGCCGGTCAGGTGCTGACGACTCGCGAACGCCTCACCGCACATCAGCAGGATGCCCAGTGCGCGAACTGCCATCGGAAAATCGACCCCTTGGGTTTCGGCTTGGAGAACTTCGACGCCGTCGGTCAATGGCGAACCGAAGACACCTATCAGGTCATGGACGAGACGGGCAAGCCGGTGAAAGGAGCGAGCAAAACCTGGGAGATCGATGCCGCCGGGCAGATCCATCGAGGGCCCGCCTTCAAAGACTACTTCGAGCTGCGAGACATCATTACCTCACGGGCCGACGCCTTCGCGCGGGGCTTCAGCATGGCGCTGATCGAATACGGCCTCGGCCGCCCCGCCGGCCTCGCCGACCACACGCTCGCGGACGAGATGCTTTCCCGGGCGAAGGACAAGAATCTCGCCATCCGCGAGTTCATTCACGCACTCGTCGCGAGCAAAGAGTTTCACACGAAGTGACCTAAGGGCATTCGAGCACACACCCATGAACACACGCGTTTCCCGCCGTCATTGCCTCCAATCCTCCAGCGCGATCGTCGCACTGCCCGTGCTCGAGTCGCTCGGCTTTCGCCGCTTCGCCTCGGCAAGCACCGCAGAGGCTGCACCAAAGCGGCTGATTTTCCTCGGCTTCGGCTGGGGCGTTACCGAGGCGACGTGGTTTCCCAACATCGACACGCCCGGGGCAGACTATGAACTGCCCAAGGGGCTCGGCCCGCTGGCGCGGCACAAGGCCGATTTCAGCATCGTCCAGGGGCTTTCGCACAGGTATTCCAACGAAGGCCATTGGGGCAGCACCATGTGGCTGACCGGCGCCAACCGTTACGCGCAGCCGGGCCAGAGTTTCACCAACAGCATCAGCGCGGATCAGGTCGCGGCGCAGAAGTTCGGACTTCACACCCGATTTTCATCGTTACACTTCAACGGAACCGAGGGCGACATGGGGCAGTCCGGCCACGGGCCGGGCCTTTCGCTCGCATGGGACGTGAGCGGCAGGCCGGTTGCTGGCCTCAACGGACCGCTGGCCGCCTACCATCGCCTGTTTGCCGCAGACAACACGCCGATCGAGCAGCAGCGAGCGCTGCTTGCCGAAAAGCGCAGCGTCCTTGACGCTGTGCTCGAAAACGCCAAGTCGGTCCAGCGCGGCTTGAGCAGTGCCGACTCCGCAAAGGTCGAGGAATACTTCCAGAGTGTCCGCGACATCGAGACACGCCTGAGCAAAGACGAGCAATGGATCGGCGTCCCGCAGCCTGCGGCGCCTTTCGCGGAGCCCAAGCCCGGCCTCGCCGGTCGTGGCGAGATCGCGGTCATATACGACATCATGATCGCCGCGATGCAGACCGACAGTTCTCGCGTGTTCACCTATCGTCAGCCCGTCGTGAGCCTGCTCACCAGCCTCGACATCAACGTCTTTCCGCACGACATGAGCCACTATCACATGGCCGGCGGCGAAAAGCTCGACGCCTCGCAGCGCCGCGATATCGGTCAGAGCGAACTCCTTGCCGGCTTCCTCGACAAACTCAAAGCCACGAAGGAAGCCGACGGCACCCGGCTCTTCGACAACGTCACGCTCGCCTACGGCAGTAACATCCGCACCGGCCACGGGCTTCACAACTGCCCGACGCTCCTCGCCGGTGGCGGGGCCGGCCTGAAGCTCGGCCACAACATCGTCGCGGCCAAAAACACGCCGCTGTGCAATGCCTGGCTCACGATCCTCAAGCGGTCGGGCGTCGAGGTTGAGAAACACGGCGACTCTGCTGGAATCCTCGAGGAATTGTGCGCATGAGGCGGCTCTCCGTCACTCTCGCCCTGGGAACTGCGACACAGGTCGTTCCGCTGCCCTGTCGGCACGTGGCCCCCCCCTAAGCGGTTACGCTACTTTCTCGCTGACCGCCAAAGCGTGGTCGCAGCCCTCACGAGGGGCTTCATCTCTGGAGTAGAGCGGCTGCGTTGTATTGCGGCGGGCTTGACCCGAGACGGTGAAAGGCCGAGCACGGCTCGCCCGCGACTCGGTGCCGTGTCCTTTCTGCACCGCTTCGGATCGGCGATCAATCACCACGTGCACATGCGAGCCTCAAGCGACCGACGGCGTCTTCCTGCCGACCGTTGACGGGCCGCCGGATTCTCTCCGCCCGCGGCGCGATGGCGAAGCCGCCGGCCTCAGACAGTTGCCGACTCGGGCGATCACCCAGGCGGATCTGGCCGCGCTCACCGGGAAGGTGCGCCGTCGTGTCGTGCGGTGGTTCCGCATGCAGCGGCTCCTCGCCGCCGATGCGGCCGCCGACATGCGCGATTGAGAGAACAGTGGGTTTTCGGTGGACGCATGCGTCCGGATGACGCTCGTTCGTCCCCATCTGCGTGTCGAGTGTCAGCCCCTCAAGCACCTGCTGAGATACTGCGCCCGGCCGCCCTTCTCGCTGGAACGGCTCTCCGTGAGGCGCCGTGAAGATGGCCGCATCGCTCGCGTCCGCTACGTGCTGCCGCGGCACAAAGCGGCCAATTGGGTCGACCCGGGGCGCGGGCGGAAGTCCACCCAATCGGGCGCCAACGGCGTCGTCGAGCTCTCCCCATTTGAGTTCCTCGACCGGCTCGCTGACCTCGTGCCCCCGCCGCGGAAGCACCGGCACCGGTATCACGGGGTGTTTGCACCGAATCACAAGCTCAGGCGGGCCGTGACGGCACTCGCCATCGGGAATGTCGGCAAGCGGGGCGATGTCGCGACGGGCGAGCATGCGCGCGACGACCACGCCACGGGAGGCTGCTGTGACGTGAATCAAAAGGCCCGCTCGCACGATACGTCGCGTATTGCGTGGGCGAAACTGATGGCGCGGGTGGGGGAGGAGTTTCCGCTGCAATGTCCGGGGTGTGGCGGCGACATCCGGCTGATCGCGTTCATCACGGAGCCAGGGCCGATCCGGAAAAGTCTTACACACCCCGGCGAACCGCTTGAACCAGCGCCCGTCTCTCCCGCCCGCGGCCCGCTGACCGACTGGGGAGAGCTCGTGCAGGTCGATGACGACCGGGCAATCTTTCAGGCGTCGCCCGACGAGCTGCCCGTGATCGACATCCACAGCCTCTGAAGGGATCCCATGTCACGGTGCGGACGGCCCGCGAGAAGAGCGGTTTCAAGGCCGGTCTGCGCCAACGAGAAAATCCGGCCTTGAGCGTGGATAGGAAGCTCCTCGGAACCTCCACGATCGGGCCGTATCAAGCCCGACCAGCTCCGGCTGTTGCTCCTCACGATCCGCCCCGCTCGGCCGACGCTTGCCGAAGGTCCGTTGGCCGACCGATCCTTCCCGAGCGGCCCGGGCAGCCCCAGTTGGCTGCCTTGTGTCGCGGAAGCACGTAGCGGACGCGAGTGATGCGGCTATCTTCACCAAGGACAGAGAGCTGCTCCAGCGCGAAGGGCGGCCGGGCACAGTAGCGCAGCAGGTGCTCGCTCACGGAGAGCCGCTCCAGAGCGAACGGAGGCCGGGCGCAATACCGCAGGAGATGTTCGATGCCTCGAAAATAGCTGGGCACGTCGCGATCGATGAGCGCGATCCGCACGCTCGCATCCATCGAAAGCCCGCTGTTTTCCAAGGGGAGCATGTCGGCGACCGCTTGGGCGTCATGGAATCCCTTCGGGCGGCTGACCGCTTCGCGAGACCTTCGTTCTATATCAAGCTATATCAAGGCCTGCCGACAGTCGGCGGACCCGCGGGAGGCGGTGGCTGACGTCTTGAAGGTGATGCGCAACGTGGGCGTGACCAGGGGCATCACGACGCCCGACAAGCCCAGCATTTCCTAGACGATCTGGCGAACCGTCGCCGACCAGAAGCAGCGGGTGTACTACTACGACAGCAAGTTTTCGCCGAGTGTCCATTCGGTGGATTTCGCCGACCGCGACTGCGGGCCCGCCTCCGGCATGCGGAAGCTCCCACGCGACGGCGAGCCCGACCGGGGCGGCAATCAGCCCCGTGAGTTCCGTCCAGCCGGGCCGTTCCGATTTCTGCGCGACAAGTGAGCCACAGTTCCGCGAGGCCGCCCACGACGCGGTGCGGAAAGAACCCAGTCTTCCCAGTCTTGCTGGTCTCTTCGGGAATTGTCGCGAATTCGCTTCTTGTTCGCGGATGCAACGCTAAACACTGGAATTGCCGAAATTGCCGGTCGGAAATGGACGATCATTCCACTCGTTCCAACAGGTGCTCGAGGCATCAGCCCGCGAATCGGTTTGGCATGTTTTCGTCTCTCATAGCTCTGCTGATCCTCGCAGTGGCGGCGTCACAATCTGGTGAGCCGCAGCTGGGACTGTTCGCCCAGGACGAGCCTTCAATCGGTATCCCGGCCGCCCCTGAGGCGGCGCCAGTCGCAACGGCGCTCGGGGCAACTCCTACCAACGCGGCCGGCTTGGAACGACCTCTGGAAACCTCTCCATTGTCCGCCGAGGAGAATCCCTTCAGCGGCGACCTCCAGACGCGGCAATACATTTCGGGCGACTGGCGCGGTGCCCGCACCGACCTGGCCGAACGCGGACTCAGCCTCGACGTGTTGGCCACGCAGTTCTACCAAGGTGTCGCCTCGGGTGGCCGCGAGCAGGCCTGGGAATATGGTGGCAAGGTTGATTATCTAGGCAACGTAGACGGCGGAAAGCTGGGGCTCCAGCAGGGCTTCTTCGTCAACATGCACGCCGAAACCCGGTTCGGCACCTCGGTGAACAACATCGACGGCCTGCTGACGCCCAGCAACATCGTGATGATGTTCCCGGAGCCCGATAGCAACATCACTGCCATCACCGGGCTAAAGCTCGTCCAAGCCCTCAGCGAAGACTTTGCCTTGTTCATGGGCAAGCTGAACACGCTCGATGAGTACCCGCTTCGCTATGGCATGTTCAATCCCAACCCGATGGAACGCCCGGGGCTCAGCGGGTTCATGAACACATCGCTGGTCTTCAACCCGATCGTCGCCCGCACCGTTCCTTACGCGGGAGCGGGCGCCGGCGGTGTCATCCTCATGGATGGCGCACCGGTCTTCTCTCTCACCGTGTTCGACCCGCAGGAACGAGCCGCCACGGGATTGCAGGATCTATTCTCGGACGGCATGACGATCGTGCCGGACTTCATCTGGCGCACAAACCTGCTCGACAAGCCAGGTATCGTCAACATCGGCGGCACGTACAGCAACAGGAAGTACCGCTCGTTCGATCCGGCCGCCTACCTTGCCATCCCCCCGGCCCTGCTGCTGGACGACGCCAACACCCCGCTGGAGACAGGCTCGTGGTGCGTGTACTCCAATCTCTACCAATCCCTGTGGGTGGACGAGAGCGACGGCATGCGCAACTGGGGTATTTTCGGGCAGTTTGGCTTGTCAGATGGCAATCCCAACCCCATCCTCTACACGACCAACGTGGGCGTAGCGGCCCGTGGGATGCGGGGGCGTCGGCTGGACAGCATGGGCCTTGGCTTTTTTTACGTGGGCCTGAGCGACGAATACAAGCAACTCGCGGCCCCCATCCTGCCTCAGCAAAACGAATCCGGCGTGGAACTTTTCTATAACTACGCGATCAGCCCCTCCAGCCGCATCACCACCGATCTGCAGATCGCCACCCCCAGCACCCGGCAGTTCGACACGGTCATCATCCCAGGATTCCGCATAGAACTGCTGTTCTGACCGGTGGCCGATGGAAAGAACTGGGCTCCGGCGAGCAAAGCCCCGGAAGCCATTCATCCGGGCTCACGCCACGCGTCACGGGGCGGTGGTGCCCGGGCGATAGGGATCCGGCGTGCCCATCGGAATGAGCGGGTGTTGCTTCACGCTCCGCTCGAAATCGTCCACGATCTTCAGCACCGGGCCGACGACCCAGGAGTCGGGCGTCGCCTTCTCCTCGCGCGGATCGGTGTAGAGGTTGTGGATCATCGGCACCGGATTCTTGACCGGCGGATCGAACATCGTGTCCTGCCGTTGAAAGTGCAGTTTCCAGTTACGCCACTTGGCCGCCATGAGTCGGTCGGCGCACCAGATCGGGAAGCCTTCCCGCGCCGACTTCTCGCTCTTGCCGAGGAAGAAGTCTGCCTGGTCGATGCTGTCGATTGGCCTGTCGGCGGGCACCTTCGCGCCGGCGAATCGGGCCAGCGTGGCGAACATGTCCACACCGTGAACGATCTCGTTGCTCTCGCGACCGGCAGCAATCCGCCCGGGCCAGCGAATCATGAAAGGCACACGAATGCCCCCCTCCAGTGCGGTGAAGTACTGACCGCGCCATGGACCAGCCCACCCGTCCCAGGGGCGGATGTATTCAGGGCCATTATCGCTCGTAAAGATGACGATCGTATTGTCGCGGACGCCAGCCTGGTCCACCGCGTCGATGATCTGCCCGACGTTGGCATCCATCTCGGTGAGCACGTCCGCCCAATCGCCGTTACCCGTCCGACCCTTGAACGCAGGGTGTGGTTCTGTGGGCAAGTGGGGCTGCGTCAGCGCCACGTATGCGAAGAACCGGTCGCCGGAGCGAGCCTGTGCGCCAATGAACGAAACGGCCCTGCGGGTGATCTCCGCGTCGATCACACGCCGTTGCGTCACATCGTAGACCGCCAGTTCGCGGCTCTTCTCGCCCTTGCGTCCCTCCATCAATTGCTCCGCGGGCATGACGTCCTCGGACCAGCCCGGCGAAGACGGCCAGAGCGCCTCGTCGGTCGTCCGGGGAATGCCGAACCATTCGTCAAACCCCTGATCGTTGGGCAGGCGACCGTCGTGGCTGCCGAGATGCCACTTGCCGAAGTAGCCGGTCGCATATCCGGCGTCGGACATCGCTTCGCCGATGGTCACCTCCCACTGCGTCAAGCCGTCGGCAACGCCCCCAAACGGCACCGAGTGAGTGCCGCAGCGAATCGCCCAGCGACCGGTCATCAGGCTCGACCGGCTTGGCGTGCACTGCGTTTCCATATTGAAGTTCAGAAAACGCATGCCTTGCTTGGCAAGCGAGTCGATGCGTGGAGTCGGTGCTCCCCGCGTGAGGCCACCGCCATAGGCGCCGATTTCGCCATAACCAAGATTATCGGTGAGAATGAAGACGATGTTCGGCCTGCCTGTTTCAGCGAAGAGGCTGGCGGGGATCAACGCAATCATCGCGGCGCAGGTCAGCACGAGCGTTAAGGGGAGGTCGATGGTTGTGCGCATGGTCTTCTGGGGCCCAGCCTTCTCACACGCGAGTGCGTGGTAGCGAGCCACGCCTTGGAGAACATTTACTCCTGCAAAGGATAAAGTGGCCAACGCCGCTTCGGCAACCGTCGATTGGTCAGAAAAAGGATAGGACGGCCAAAAACACTTCCTCAGGCATTTGACGGGTGACCAGCGGTCGACGGCGTGTGGCCCTGGCCATTGCTCGGCACCGCTGGCTGTTTGGCAACCACAAAACAACCCGCGAAACCACTCCTACGCGAGCAGTTTTTCGTGGTCGGCGCAGATCTACACCGAACTCACCCAACAGGAGGCTGGTTGCGGCGCTCACAGCAAGTGGGTGTCGATCACCGGTAGCTCGTCAGACGACGCTTGGAAAAACGTCGCGGTCGTCATGGACCTGGACGAGCTCACCACAGTCGGTCGGCGGCCTCCGGGCGGGCGGCGACACGGGTGGAGGCTCGAGCGGTTCGCCCAGGTGCGTTGCACCTTCGTTCAGCATGAGTTTCTGGACGCCTCGAAGAGCCACCTGGAGCAATTCATGCACCGTGCGTCCCGGCACCAATCCGAGGCAGCTTCTAGTCGGAGGCCCTGTTCGGCTCCACGATCACGCTCTCGACCGGCAGGGTGCTCGCCGTTAGGTTGGGAGAGGAGTTTCCGCTGGAGTGCCCAGCGTGCGGGGGCGACATCCGGCTCAGTGCCTTCATCACGGAGCCAGGGCCGATTTGGAAGATCCTCATGCATCTCGGCGAGCCGCTCGAGCCGACTCTGATAGCAAAGAAAAAGCGGCACTGGTTTTGGAACCCGTGCCACTCTCTCTGTGGACTATCCCATCCACGCCCGACAAGCCGCCCGATACCCACACCCAGCGCAGCCAACAGAGGACGGCGCCGGATAGAAGTTTCCTCTCTCAATCGCCCGCCAGACCTTCTCCACGCCGGCCAAGGTGCGTTTCACGGCGGCTGGACTGACCTCGCGAACGTGCTCCTTGATGACGGGCTCCTTGGTCTTCGTCAGGACCAAGAACCGAGTCGCGATCCTCTTCCCCGGGCTGATCTCCGAGGCGAGGTGGGAATACAGCAATAACTGCTCCCCTGAATCCTCGACCTGCTCCTGACTCCACTTGCCGCGTGAAGTCTTGATATCCGTGATGACCAGCGAATCCGAGTCTTCCGTGAGCAGGTCGACCCTCCCGTACAAATCCGGCACGCCCTCAACCAGCATGCCGCGAATCTCCTCTTCGACGCCCAACACCCGCCCCTGAACGCTCGCCGCGGGGCTGTTCAGGAACGCCGCGAGCATCTTCGAGGCGAGAGCATCCAGCGAGGACCGGGTTTCTGTGCAGCTTGAGCATGGGTGGTTCCTTTTGGTTGGCTGGGTTGGAAAAAGCGACGGGCGTGGGTGCATGAAGGCTTGGGCACCTCCGCCACACTCCACGCCCGTCACTTATGGGATCGCGGTTCTCGTCAGATCAGCAGCAGGTCACGCCGCTCTGGCCGCCTGCTTCTTCACGCTGGGCTTGGGCTTCTTCCGGGCTTTTAGCGTGCTCGTGAAAAATGGCTCCCGGCAGCCAAGGCCGAGCGCGTCCCAATCGACCGTCCCACTTTCCGGGAGGTCGACCAGATCAAGCATGCACTCCGGGTCGAGGTCAGCACCGGAATCCTCGGGGCCGGTCAGCACGAAGCCACGGCGTCGAATCTCGTGGGCATCCCCAGCGGTGATATGGGCCACGGCGTCGAACCGTTCGGGGGCACTCATGCAAAAGCATCTCGATGGAAAGGGGTTGGAGCACGGACAGGGAAACACAGGGACACCGGCCGCCCACGCAGCGGGCCGGAACAAGGAAAACAGTCCCAGTAGCCAGAGGTGCCGACCGGAGGATGAGAAGGCTGGCCGTGGGGACGATCAGACGGGCAGATGGGCCACCCAAAGCCTGCAGCCTCACACGATTAGCAGGGGCGTAATCCAGCGATACGTGCCGGATAACGCCACGTCAGGCGGGAACCGAAGTTGAACGAAACGTATGCGACGACGAGACTTTTGGAGCGCTGCCCAGCAAGTGATGGGCGTTACACGGGTCTATAAAGCTTCTGCCATCGATTCACCTCGCGACAATGGCTCGGTGGATTCCGCAGTTCCAGCGGGTCCCGTAGACAAAACGCGGGGGTGAAAGGCCCCTTGAGATGGGACGCCTTGTCGGTCCAACCCAGCTGCAGCGATCGCCTTCCGTTCGCGGAGCTGATTCCCGTCGCCGCGGTTACTCCACAGTACGTCAGGAGCCACCTCAATGAACTCGGTACGCGTCGTTTCCGCACTACTCCTCCTTGCGCTGCTTGCTCCGGCCGATGCAGACGAAGCTGGCCCCAAGGTTGGTGACGCGGCACCCGAACTGCGGGTCAGCGAGTGGCTTCGGGGCGAGCCAGTTAGCCATTTCGAACGTGGTCGTGTCTACGTCATTGAGTTCTGGGCGACGTGGTGCGGCCCGTGCATATATGCGATGCCACATCTGTCCGAGGTTCAGCGGCAGTACATGGACAAGGGGGTAACGGTCATCGCCGTGGATGTCA
>CAYSPN010000439.1:0-6121 GCA_964432895.1 uncultured Candidatus Kuenenia sp. | reverse complement strand
AAGGGCAGGTACGAACTCTGGTTCACGCCGGGTAATAAAGGAGTCATGCCAGGGGGGGGCCGCGTGATGATTCAGCTCCCGCGAGCAACCGGCCCCGATGGCCCCCGGCAAATGCCCGGTGCGCTGGAGAACATAGGAATTCCAGCCGTATTTGCCGGCGAGCAGTCGCCCCTTACCCGGACCGTCAAGCCCGGCCACAACACGATCGACATCGCCATCGACGCCACGTCCGAGCTGACCAAGACACAATGAGTGTCTCGCAGTCCCTGCTGCTTGGTGCTGATCCGGTGCTGCGCCGCAGCCCGTGTTGCAGGGGAGGTGTGACCGGCCGCGTGAGTGCTATAAGAAGAACTCCGAGCAGACCGTGGGAGCGGCCGCTTGACGAGGTGACGCCATGGGTCGATGGATGTTTTGCATATCGCCGCGGCTCGTGCTTCTCGTGTTGGCTGTGACGTGCTGGTTCGCGGTTCCGCGCGCCGGGGCTGGTGACAATGTTCCAGCACTCCCGCCGCTCGTGTCGATCCGTGATGTGCTCGCCGACGTCAATGCCACCGCCCGCCGGCAGGTGACGGTGCGGGGTGTCGTGACGTGGCGCGGAGCGAATGGCCTCATGGTGCAGGATGATTCGGGCGGCATCTGGATCGACACTCCTGCGCAGCCCGAGCGGCCCGGTGTTCCGCCGATCGATTCCAATGCGCTCGCCCGGCTCGCTCCCGGTTTGGAGGTCGAAGTCCATGGGTGGGCCAACCGGGGCGGTTATTCCCCGAACATCTCGCCCGTTGGCATCCGCATCCTTGGCGAGCGTTCCGAGCCCGAGCCACGGCCTGTCGATCGGGACCGGTTCTTCAGCGGCGCGGATGATTGCCTGCGAGTCACTGTGCGGGGCGTCGTGCAGGGCTGTCGGGATTCGGCCGACGAATGGCTCCTCGTGCTCGATGACTGCGGTCATCGCTTCGAGGCCACGGTGCCCAAGGCGGGGCTCGAGGGGCCACCGGATTCGCTCGTCGATGCGGTCGTCCGGCTGGTGGGCGTCGGGGCGATGCGATTCAATACCCGAGGCGAGTTTCTCTTCCCCCGGGTGTTGATCGTCCACGCGGCTGATATCGCCGTCGAACGTCCCGCGGCAGGATCAGCCTTCGACGCTCCAATGGTGTCGCTGCAGGCGATCGCCCAATACAGTCCGGAACCCGCCGAAGGGCGTCGGATTCGGACGCAGGGAACGGTCACGTTCGCCGAGCCCTCGGAGTTTCTCTATCTCCAGGAGGGCACGATGGGCGTGCGGGTGGAGACATCCTCGTCCGAGCGGTTTTTCCCCGGGGATCGGGTTGAGGTTTCCGGTTTCGTCGACGGCCATCGCGACGTCGCTGGAATCGTGGAGGCGGTGGTGCGGCGGCTCGCAGCAGACAGGCCGCTCGCGCCAATCCGGATCACTCCGGAAGAGATCGTGGGCATCAACATGCACGCGTCGTATCACGGTTCCGTCGCCGCACCGGGTGATTACAAGGGCTGTCTCGTCACCTTTCCGGCGCGCGTCGTCGACGTGCAGGCAAACGGCCCCGGTGGCGTCGTGCTGCTCAACTCGGGAAGTACGAGCGCGGTGGCCGTGGCACAGCCGGACGCGTTTCGGATCCTGCGACGAATGGAGTCTGGGAGCGAGGTGATGGTGACCGGGATCGTGCGCGAGGACGCGACCGACACTGCCGAGGTCGGCAGGATCATGGCGCCCCGGCCGTTCGGTCAGCTGCAACTGTTGCTGCGATCCGCAGCCGATGTGCGGCTCGTCCGTGCCCCATCCTGGTGGAAGCCGCACCGGCTGGCGGCCGCACTCGCGGCTGTGGCCATGGTCGCGGGCATTGCGAGCGGCTGGGTTATGCTCTTGCGTCGCCAGGTGACGCGGCAACTGGCCTTCATCGAGAAGAAACTGCAGGCAGAGGCTGCTACCGAGGAGCGCCATCGCATCGCCCGCGAGTTTCACGACACACTCGAACAGGATCTCGCCGGCATCTCGTTACGGCTGGATGCCGCGGCCCATCGGGCGGCCGACGAGCGGTCCCGGCACGTGTTGGAAGAGCAGCGAGGTTTGCTCGCCCGGCTTCAGTCGGAGACCCACGACTTCCTCTGGGATCTCCGCGATCCGGCCCGCCACGATGGCTCGCTCCTGGAATCGCTGGCGGCGCAGGTGGCTTATTTGCGGTCGCTCACCACCGTACCGATTCGGTTCGAAGCCGCTGGCGACCTGCCACGCGTGCCGTCCCTCGTGCAATACCAGCTGCTGCGGATCATGCGGGAGGCGGTCAACAACGCCTTGAAACATGCAGATGCGGCGGCGATCGAGGTGCGGGTCGCGTTTGGGCCGGACGGCCTGTGCCTGACGGTGACGGACGACGGCATTGGATTCGACGTCGCCGGCCGCGAGTTGCTGGATGGGCATTTTGGAATCCGCGGGATGCGGGAGCGGGCGAGGCGCATCGGCGCGAAGACCGCCATTGAGAGCCACTCCGGTCGCGGCACGCATGTGGCGATCATTGTGCCACCGAGCAGGCTGGTCGTCGCCACGGAGAGCGCATTGTCGGAACCGACAATGGCAGCCGCCGGAGCGGCGGGCGATCATGGTCTTCACAACGCCGTCGGGAATCCTTGATGCTCGCCATCACTGCCACGATCCGTCTGCTCGTCGTCGACGACCACCCGCTGTTTCGTGAGGGGCTGGCTCGTACGCTCGGCACCGAGGAAGGTCTCGAAATCGTGGCCCAGGCGGAGGACGGCGTGACGGCGATCTCGCAGTGGGAGCGGCTACGGCCCGACGTTGCGCTCGTCGACGTGAGCATGCCGGGGATCGACGGGATCGAGACGGTCCGCCGGTTACGGGCCCGGCATCCCCAGGCGAAGGTGCTGATGCTGACCTCATCCGAGGATTGCGACGACGTGATCGCCGCGCTCGACGCCGGGGCCAGTGGCTACATCACGAAGTCGGTCCGCTATGGCGACCTCGTCGCGGCGGTCCGCGAGGTGCATGCCGGAGGCCGGCCGCTCGGCGAGGCGATCGCGCGGAAGCTCGCCGCCCGCGATCCGAATGGGCCGCTCACGCCGCGTGAGCTCGACGTGCTGCGACTGCTCCGCGAGGGCCTTTCGATCGACCAGATGGGACGACGGCTCGACATTACGGAGCGAACCGTGCGGGCGCACGTGACCGCGATCAAGGTCAAACTCGATGCCGCAAACACGGCGCAGGCCGTCGCCCGCGGGTTTGAGCGGGGATTGCTGTCCGGCGGTCCGCCGAAGCGGATCCCTTGAAAACAGTCCCTATTGTCGAAATCGACAATGGCGGGTGGTGCGGCGGCCGCCTAGGATCGGTGAGGAGAGGGGCGGAGCGTCTGCCTGTCGTATCCAAGGTCGTTCGGCGGAGTCGCGGGAGCAGGATCATGAGATCGTTTGCGTCGAAGCGTGCGTTTACGTTGGTCGAGCTTCTGGTCGTGATCGCGATCATCGGCACACTCGTGGGGTTGCTCCTGCCGGCCGTGCAGGCGGCACGGGAATCGGCCCGCCGGTCGCAGTGCAGCAACAACATGAAGCAGGTGGCGCTGGGCCTGCAGAACTACGCCGACGCCAATAAGACGCTGCCTCCGTCGGTGACGAATAGCACTGTGGATACACAAGGTCGGGCTGGCTGGAGCTGGATGCTCTTCGTGCTGCCCTATATCGAACAGGCCGATCTCTTCAACGCCTGCATGGGTCAGGTCACCTGGCGGATGCAGCAGCCGAGTTGGATGGATCCCGCGGTGGCGACCCGGGCCAGGGCGGCGATCCCGTCATTTATCTGCCCGACCGACACGGTCGGGGTGTTGGCCCCGGAGGCCAAGGTCAACTCGGCCGCCTCGTGGCTGACGTTTACCTCGAGTAAGGCGAACTATCTTGCCAACGGGGGGGCGAACAACATCTGGGGCGGTAGTGTCGATCAACAGTCGCGTGCGTCGCAGGGCGCGTTTCGGAAGGTGAAGGGAGCGACCTTCAAGGATTTTACGGACGGCCTTTCGAAAACGTTTCTCGTCGGTGAAGCCGGTGGCCCCGCGGCCACGGCGAGCGACGCCGACAGGATGCCGGGCATCTGGACGGGCACAACGAACCAGAATAATGGTCAGTTCGAAATCAGCAGATTCGCGAACAACAAGCTCAATTCGGGGATAGTGGATGCGTTCGGCAGCTTTCATCCGGGTGGCGGCAACTTCGCCATGGCCGATGCGTCGGTCCGGTTCATCGACGACATGATTCAGGCGAATCCGCTGCTCTGGGGATTCGACGCGAGCAACGACGTGTCGATCACGAACTACCTCGGCCAGATATCCAGTTCGAGCCGCGGCGTCTATGAGCGGCTGAGCACCCGGGCCGACGGCCTGACGATCGGAGACTTTTAGTCCATGAAGCGAACTCGCACGTTTTCATGGCCTTTGGCTGTCGCGTGTCTGACGACCGTGTTTTACGGATGCGGCCGAGGCGGCGTCGGTGCGACGGCGGTGGGCGTCTTGACGATTGACGGTCAGCCCGCGCCGGCCGGCATCCGGGTTGACTTCCAACCGCAGGGCGAGAAAGGCTCGCCGTCGATGGGGATCACCGACCCGCAGGGCCGGTACGAACTCTTCTTCACCGCCGCCCGCAAGGGCGTGATGCCGGGCGAGTGTCTCGTGCGGCTTTCGATCATGCCCGAATACGGGGGCGATGGCATTCCGAAGACACCGGAGGCTCTCAGGGACCTGCGGATTCCAGACACCTACAGCCGTAAGTCGACGCTCACCCGCACGGTCAAACCCGGCCATAACACGATCGACCTCGAGATCGACACCATGGCCCAGCCCAAGCCGAAATGACCATTTCAAAGTGGTGGCCCGCACTCGGGTTCGTCTTTTTGGCCGTGCGGCTATCGCCGGCGTCAAGCCTCGCCGGGCCACCGCACGTGGCCGATGCCACGCCGCCGCTGCTGGCCGGCCACTGCCTCGAATGCCACGGGCCCGACGACGCGCAGGCGTCGTTCCGCGTCGACACGCTCACTCGGGCGATCGATACGGTCGAAATGGCGGAGCGGTGGCAGAAGGTGCTCAACGCCCTGAACTCGGGCGAGATGCCGCCGGCCGACGCGAAGCCGATCGATCCGTCCCGCAAGATCGAACTGCTCGACGACCTTTCCCACGCGATGGTCGCGGCGCGGAAGAGTCTTGCCGATCAGGGCGACGATACGCTCCTGCGGCGGCTCAACCGCCGCGAGTATCGCAATACGCTGCGGCAACTGCTCGGCGTGGAGATCGACGTCAACGAGCTGCCGGCCGACACGCGGTCCGGCGGCTTCGACACCTCCGGCAGCAACCTCTTCATGTCGGGCGACCAGTTCGACCAATACCGTGCCCTCGGTCGTGAGGCGGTTCACGAGGCCTTCGCCAAGGCTGCGGCCGTCGGCATCGAGAAGTCGCTGCGGATCGAGGCGGAGACGAACCACGCCGCTTTTCTGGCCGCGAATCAGAAGTCGCACGACGAGCATGGGCGGGCGAAAGGCTGGTGCGATGCGGTTCTCGACGCGGCCAAGCGGCCTGAAAATGCCGAAACGCTCGCCGAGATCCGGAAGCGGGCCCCGAGCGACTGGCAGATGGTCCACCAGTGGAGGCAGATTCCCGGGGCACCCGCGGCCGACCAGTTTGGCTGGCCCAAGGACTACGACGAGCAGGTGCTCTGGGAGCTGAACGTCAACACCGAGTTCATCGCCTACGAGAAGCGGTATCTCGAACAGCCCTCCCTCGACACCGGGGCCTATCTCACGCTGCCGGGCGCCGCCCGGTCGAGCTACGCCAACAACTGGTTCACGTTGCGGATTCCAGACGACTGGCCGCCGGGCGATTGTGTCGTGCGGATTCGGGCCGGCGCGACGCCGCAGGCGCCGGCCGATCGCCGCTTCATCGAATTCGGGCAGGCCCCGTGGCCCCAGGATGTGCCGGCCACGAGCACGCACGAGGTGCTCGGCACCCTCGACGCTCCGGCCGTGATCGAGATCCCGTATGTCGTCCTGGCGAAGCACGACGGCCGCAGCCGAATGCTCTTCATTCGGGAACGCGGCGCGGGGCAGCTGACGCGTGCCGTG
>CAYSPN010000438.1:0-9602 GCA_964432895.1 uncultured Candidatus Kuenenia sp. | reverse complement strand
TGGCGGCGGTGGCATGGGGGGTGGTGGCTTGGGCGGTGGTGGAATGGGCGGTGGTGGCTTGGGTGGCGGTGGCATGGGTGGCGGTGGCATGGGTGGCGGCGGCATGGGTGGCGGTGGCATGGGCGGTGGTGGCATGGGTGGTGGTGGCATGGGTGGTGGTGGCATGCAGGGTGGTGGTATGGGCGGCGGTGCCTTCTAAACACCATGGCCAACTTCGGAGTGATCCTCGCCGCGGCCGGCCAGAGCAGCCGCTTCCAGGATCCCAACTACAAAAAACCGTTCGCACCGCTCGCCGGTCGGCCTGTCTGGCTGCATTCCGCTGAGAAGTTCACCGACCGGCCCGACGTGAAGCAGGTGGTAGTCGTCGTCTCGCCGGAAGACCGCGCGGCCTTCGTGGAGAAGTTCGGCGCGAGTCTGGCCTTCATGGGGATCACGCTCGCCGAAGGGGGCAGCCATCGGGCCGATTCGGTTCGGCGTGGCCTCGAGAAATTCTCAGCCGACATCGACATGATCGCGATCCACGACGCGGCCCGTCCCTGCATCGCGACCGCCTGGATCGACCGGGTGTTCGAAGCCGGCGTGAAGACCGGCGCCGCGATCCTGGCAATTCCGGTCGTGGGCACGCTGAAGCGAGTGAATGCCGACAAACTGATCACCGAAACGGTCGACCGCACCGGCCTCTGGGAGGCCCAGACGCCGCAGGTGTTTTCCCGCGACGTGCTCACCCGGGCCTTCGCCCATGCCGCGGCTCAGGGCTCTCAGCCCACCGACGAGGCCCAGTTGGTCGAGGCGATCGGCCAGCAGGTGACCGTGGTGCCCGGCTCGCCGATCAACCTCAAGATCACGTCTCGCGAAGACCTCCGCCTGGCCGAACAGGCCATGAAGGCACTTCCCGCCAACCGGCTCGCCGGCCCCGCGCACCCCTTCGCCAATGACGACATGTGGCGGTAGGCTCATGGCCGCTGGGGATAAGCAATCTCCAGATGCTGAGGAGCCGGTCGGAGGCACGCGCAGGAGCCGGTGAACTTTGCGACTCACGAGCGATTCACCACCATCCACGAGCAGCCTGTAGCAAAGTCCGCCGGCGACGAGCATGCCGCAGCCGGCGAACCAATGCGGCCAACCTGAGCTCTGCCCCGCTGTCCCCCTGACTTTCAATTTTCATGCCACACGACCTTGTCTCCGATTTTCAGGCCCGCGGCCTGATCCACCAGTCGACCGATGCCGCCCGGCTCCGTGAATGGCTCGCCACGCCCGGCCGTCGTGTCTACGCCGGCTTCGATCCGACCGCCGACAGCCTCCACGTGGGGCACCTCGTGGCGCTCGTGCTGCTGCGTCGCGTGGCCCATGCCGGCCACGAACCGGTGGCCCTGATCGGCGGCGCGACGGGCATGATCGGCGACCCGAGCGGACGGAGCGAGGAGCGCAATCTGCTCTCGCCCGACGAACTGACGGCCAACATCGCCGGGGTCGAACGGCAGATCCGTGCCATCCTCGGCGACGCCGGCCGCGACGTCGGTGGCCGGACGTCCGTCGCCGCGCACCATGTGGTCAACAACGCCGACTGGATGCGGGGCGTCGGCTACCTCGAATTCCTTCGCGACGTCGGCAAGCATGTGCCGCTCTCGCAGATGCTCGGCAAGGACTCGGTGAAGAGCCGGCTCGAGCGTGACGGCGGCCTCTCCTACACCGAGTTCAGCTACATGCTGCTGCAGGCCTGGGACTTCGTGCATCTCTCCGACGCGCTCGACTGCCGCGTGCAGATCGGCGGCAGCGACCAGTGGGGCAATATCACGGCCGGCATCGAACTGGGCCGTCGGCTGCGGTCCCGCGAGCTGCACGGCATCACCTGCCCGCTGCTGACGAAGTCCGACGGCACGAAGATGGGGAAGACGGCCTCCGGCGCGATCTGGCTCGATCCCCGTCGCACGAGTCCCTACCGCTTCTATCAATACTGGATCAACCTCGACGACGACGACGCGGGCCGGTGCCTGGCCCGGCTCACTCCCCTCTCGCTCGACGAACTCGCCGACCTCGACGCCAAGCGGGCCGCCAATCCGGCCGCCCGCGACTCGCAGAAGCGTCTGGCCGAGGAATTGACGCGGCTCGTGCACGGCGACGCGGGCCTTTCGGCCGCCCGGCAGGCCACGGAGATCTTTTTCGGCGCTGAGATCAGTCAGCTCGACGACAGCCAGCTCGCCGAAATTTTTGCCGACGTGCCGAGCCGGGAATTTTCACGCTCGGCGCTCGACGGCGAGGGCCTGCAACTCGTCGAGGCCCTCACCGACACAGGGCTCGCCCAGAGCCGTGGCGCGGCCCGCCGCACGATCGAGCAGGGCGGAGCCTACGTCAACAACCGTCGCATCGCCGACGTCGCCTATCGGCTGACCACGAAGGATCTGGCCGGCGCCGCCACGCTCGTGCTGCGGTCGGGAAAAAAGTCCTACGCAATCGCCCGCTTCCAGTGACGGCGTGCCCGCACAATGGGACGCAGCCTTTGGAATCAGCGATACGAATTCCCTCGCTGGCGCGTCGGGCTTGCATGGGAACGCTCTTCATCCAAGCCCGCAGCGCAAGCAAAGGAACCCATGTCCATCCAAGCCCGCAGCGCAAGCAAGGGAGATGCGTACGCCAGCACGATGCATGTCGAGCAGGATAGGCTGCCCAATTTTTTACACGACACCGCCCGTCAAGCGTCGTTCTGAACGCCCTCGAGCTGCGCGTCGTAGGCCAGCGTCACGACCACGGCCGTCACTCGCGTTCCCCGTCCCGGACGGCTGTCGATGGCGAGCCTGCCGCCGAGGCTCGTGATCCGCTCCCGCATGCCCTGCATGCCAAAATGCCCTTGAGCGGGGCCGACCTCGGCACCGACGGCAAATCCACTGCCGTCATCGGCCACCGTCATCGTCACCTCCCGCGACGCGGCGTCGTAGTTGATCTGCACGTCGACGGTCTTCGGTTGCCCATGGTGGAGCGCGTTGCGAATCGCCTCCTGCGCCACGAGCAGGAGGTTGCCGGCCACGAAATTGGGAATTTCGAACGGCTCGCCATCGCACGATACGCTGATCTTGGCCGCATGGCCGCTGCCAAGGTGGTTCACCAGCGCCGCAACCGCATCGGAGAACGATTGGCCCGCCATCGGCATCGTGCGCAGCGCCCAGACCGAGCCTCGCAATTCCCCGACGGCGTGTTTGAGCATGCGCCGCGCCACATCGAGGTGATCCGAGGTATCGCCGAGATCCTGTCGCGCGACCGCCCGGCGGCAGGTATCGAGTTGAAAGCCGGCGCCAGCGAGCGACTGCAGGAGCGTGTCGTGGAGATTTGCCGCGAGCCGGTTCCGCTCGCGAAGCGATGCCTGGAATTCCACGGCCGCATCCCGCCGCTTCTGCATTTCGCCGGCCAGCCGGCGAAATTGCACGGCCACCTGCCGCCGTAGCAGCCCCACCCATGCCAAGGCCCCGAGCAGCACGGCAGCAAGGATCGCAACCGCCACGGCGAGCCGGCGTGCGGTCCACCACGGTGCGGCCTTGAGAACCTGCACGTCATCGGCCGAACGCAGCAGGAGCGAAAGCCGTTCGATCGTGCCAGCATCCGTAAGCGTATGGCGGCCGCTGCCTGAGGCGACCGGGCGTGTGAGTGCGATCTGCACGATACCAGTGATGTCGAGTTCAGCGCCGGCGGCCAGCGGAGGCAAACGACTGAACTGATCGTGGGGAATGCGTGCCACGACATTCGTGCCTTCACACGCGAGGACGAGCAGGCTGTCCTCGGTCGCCCGCTCGATCTCGAGCAACCGGGCCGGAAACCGGATCACACAGCCATCAAAATCGCCAGGGCTCGCCATCCGCCCCGTGCTGATGGCCTGCCGAGAGATCTCGACAATCTCGGTCGGCGAAAGCCGCCGCGGATCGGGGGCCGCACCGTGGCTGATCACCCGCACGACCGCGTCCGAAAGGCCGGCGAAGTCGCGGCTCCGATCGACGAACCCGGCGATCTCCACGCGATCGCCGGGCCTGAGAACCTCCTCGGATCGCGTTGTCACACGAACGCCGGTCATTCCCTGCTGCACGTAGAAAAACCGCCCCGGCACCGCATGCGTGACGGTGCCCTCGCTTCGCACGCGATGCGCTCCACGCGGCTCGGGGCTGAACTGGGCGAGCGTGTCGAGCCCGATGCGTGGCGATTCGAACGGACTGGATGGGGCGGGCGACACGACTTCCAGACAGTCGGAGCCGACCGCCAGCAGCCGCGGATAGAGGAACTGTCCGCGGCTGTTGACGGCCGAGCCCCCGATGCACGTCAGTTGCACCGTGGCGTCGACAAGGCCCTCCGGCGGGCCCCGCCATGCCGCAGCAGGCACGATCGCGAGCAAGCGGCCGGCTGGCCGCACCATGGTCAGAAGAAGGCAAGGGATACCGACTTCGTCAACCGGTTCAACGCCCTGAACGACCCCCGTCACGATGATCCTCAGGCAGTTGTCACAGCCGCTGAACAGTCGAACGTCGTCGATGGGCTTCGGGGCGGGAAGCGGTCTGCGGCCGACAGCACGGATCTGGCGAGGCAGTACCGTCGGGGCGAAGCCACCGCGATTGACCACGCCGTCGATCTCGACTTCGCTCCCCACCTTGATCACTGCCAAGTCCTCGGCGGTGCCCTGCCAGAGGCCCGACTCGAACGCCTGTTTGACGTTGATCCAGATTCCGGCTGAATCGTCCTGCACCATGAGATGGACCCGCTGGGGCTGCCAGTGCCAGGTCACCACGCCACGGATCCGCACGGGCAAGCCACGATCGACGTCGTCGGCGGTCAGATTCTTGACATCGGCGATGGGCATGAAGCCATCGTCGCAGCGTGCGATGGAGCCGCAGCACGCCAGCATCGCGGCTGCCAGGCAGACCGCGATAGACCACAGTTGTGACAGTTCTTGGCGACGCCCCATGCCCCCATCATAACCCGCGGCCGCTTCCGGACGTGTGAGGGCCGCAATTCCTGCCAGCAGCATCCAAAAGTGACACGAGAGACCTCGTCCCGTTGCCTTTTTCCATGCAAGCCCGACGCGCAAGCGAGGGAATTCGGGCCTGATATCCGGGTGACGGATCGCGTTTTCCCTTGCTTGCGCTGCGGGCTTGGATGAAGCATTTCAAACGTTCCTGAAGAACAATCAACTTCGTAGTTGTCCCGATAGAGGCAGTTGACGGCCGTTCCCGCCCCAAGCAAAATAGGTCAGTGACTGGTTAACTTGAGGCAGCAGAGGTAGTCGGCATGGCCAGCGTATCGGCATTCGACGCCAAGACGAGGTTCGGCGAGTTGCTGAAACGGGTGGCGCGTGGCGAGGAGGTCGTCATTACCAGGCACGATAAGCCGGTCGCCCGGATCGTTCCCGAGGGCGTCGCCGGCGGGCAGCAGGGCAGGCGAGCGGCGGCCGCGTTGCTTGAACTGCAACACGCCATCAGCCGCCGCTCCAAGGGGGCCAAGCTTTCTGATTCCGAGGTCCGAGCGGCCATCGAGGAAGGACGACGCTGACGCATGTCCCTCGGCAGATTCGTTGCCGACGCCTCGGTCGCCATCGCCTGGGTTCATCCCGGGCAGGCCACGGCGACCACGCAATCCCTGCTGGCCGCGATCGCGGATGGTGCGGTCTTCGAAGTACCAGTGATTTGGTCCCTCGAGGTCGCCAACGCCCTGCTCGTACTGAGACGGCGGGGCCGCCTCACTGAACGCGAGCGCAGGCTCGCGGCGGAAAGGCTCCGCATGCTGCCGCATGTCGTCGATACGGAGACGAGCCTCCTCGCATTTGGCCTGCTGTCGGAAATCGGCGCGAAGTACGGCCTCTCCGTCTACGATTCGGCATATCTTGAACTCGCGAAGCGACGCGGACTGCCGCTGGCGTGCAAGGACGGCCCACTGATTGCGGCCGCCCGCAAGGCCCGCGTGGCCATCTGGACCGCGGTCTGATCGGCTGTCCGCTGACGGGAGGAGCCTGACCAGAGAAATAGTTGTCAGGACCCTGTCATTGCAAAGGCAAGGGGCTCCCAACCCAACACACCAGCCGGCTTACGGCTCGACGGCCACCTGCTTTTCGATCCGACTGCCCCGGCCGGCCCCGTCCCAGACCACGAGCGTCACCCGCTGCGGTCCAGGCTTCTCGAACGTTACGACAGCCTCCGCGGCCACGGCGGGAATCCCGTGGCCGAAGTCCCAGAGGCGATCAACGATGCCGTCGGGAGCGGCGGCATCGCCCGTGGCCTGGTCTGCCTTCGAAGTGCAGCGAAACGTCGCCGGTTGGCCCGCCTGGATTCGCTCTGGGATCTGGAAATCAGCCGCGGGGGCAACGCCGGCAAACGGCTGGGCATCTGGCAGCTTCTGCTTTTGCCCCTTCGCTGCCATCGTGCAGTTCAGAAATTCCACGCGGGTGGAAGCCCCGGGCGGCGTTCCTGGCCCGGCCGCATTGTCGACGAACCGGCACTTTCTGAAAGCCAGCACATCGACGGTATCGCCACCGCCCAGTTGCACGCCGAAGCCGCCGTTGTCGGCAAAGAGGCAGTCCTCGAAGACGAGCCCTCGGCAGTTGCCATTGGTTCGGAAGCCGTGGCCGTCGGCTCCCGGATAGCCTGCCCGCGAATCCCCCTTGCGGGTCTTTTCGAAGCGGCAGTCATGAAAGTAGTGATGGGCGATGCCACCCGAATCGCCCTGAAACTGCGCCCCCCATTGCACACAGTCGCGGACCGTGTTGCGGGCCCAGAGAACGTTGTTCTTCACTCGTGTGTTTGAGACCGACAGGCCAATCATCGCCCCACCATCGACAACGTTGTCGGTGACGACGACATCGCGGGCGATGATCTCGATCCCGTAGCCCTTCAGCGAGCCGTCTGCGGCATGCACCCTGTTGCGTCGAACCGCTGTCTGCGCTCCGCCGTCGACACTGATCCAGTGGTCCACGTCGTTGTCTTCGATCAGCGACCGTGGGCAATCCCCCCAAAGCTCGATGCCAAGTCCTTCACCACCCGAGCCGGTCACGCGGTTCCGCCGCACCACCAATTCCGCCGCCCCATCGCCAAAGATGCCGCCACGCCCTGTGCGGTCGATCCGGTTGTCGCTCACCTCGTTGCGATCGCAGCCGAACGAGAGCCTGATGCCGCCGCCGAACTCCGCGTCGAGGCCGATCTCTTCCAGCATGCAGTCCGTGATCCGGCTGTCGGTCATGCCGGGCCGGCCGGCGGGGTTGTCCGGTGTGGGCCGGGTGCCTCCGAAGATCATGCCGTGGGGCCCGAAGGTTTTGGCGTTCAGCCGTCGGACTGTGAGGTGATGGAGCCAGAGCCGGCGCGCATCGCCACCGCCGATTCCCTGATGCACGAGTGGGTTATTCTCGCCGTCGATCGTGAGGTGGGATACTTCCACATCCTCGCACCCGTTGAGCGAGAGAAGCGTCACCGGCGTCGTGCCGGCGTAGGTCAGCCGGGTTTTCTCCTGGCCCGCGCCAAGAACCTTGCGGCCGCTGGGCACGCGGAGAGCCTCGATGAGCGGATACGTGCCCTCCGCCAGCCGGATCGTGTCGCCGGGCTGGGATTTGGCCATCGCGGCGGAGACAGCGGCGGAATCAAAACCGTCAGGCGTGATCTCTACCGCGACGACGACCGAGCACGCCGCCGCAATCACAACGACGCCAAGCAGCCCGGCTGTCGTAAGCCAGGCATGTGTCTTCAGCCTCATGGGCGCGACGCTTGTCCCTTCGCTTCAGGCCCGGACCCTTCCAGTTGGAAGACGAATTCATTGGGCCCTTTGTCGGTCACCTCGGCCGTGAGGCCGGAGGTTTCAAACGATCCATACTTCGCTGGCAACTCCCGCGCGAGCTTCGGCGGCCCCGCTCCGGCGGCACGCTGGGCCTCGTATTCCTGCTGGCTTTCAAACGGCTTCCCGGTATCCGGCTCCCCTCCGCCGAGCGATCGCTTTTCGATCGTCACGCGATGACTTCCCGAGATCGCCCCGTCGCCGGGCCGATAGGTCTTGAGTTCAAACCGTCCATTCGCATCCGTCAGGCCGACCGCGGCAAGATCCGCGCCGGAAGTACTCCGGCCCATGAACGTCACCACCGCACCGCTGACTGACCGTCCGTCGTACTGCACCGTTCCTCGCACCGGATAGGTACGGGGGCGGGCGCGGCTCCATTTGTCCTCGACGTATCGGGAGCAGCCGGCGAAGACACACGCGCCGCAGCAGCAGAACAGCAGCCAAGCCAATCGGGAACAGCGGCGAGATGGCATCGTCGGTATCCTCATGGAAATTTGGGCGACTCGCCCCCAACGCGGCTACCGAGGGCTCCCCAGACGCCGTACGGCGACGCGGTCGTCTTGGCGATGTACGTCGTGTCGCTGGTGGGCGACGCCCCCGCCATGTTTCCGGCATCAATATTCTCGCTCACAAAAGTCACGGCACCGTCCGCAAACAGACTTTGCACACCGCCCGCGTGGCGGCTGCGAGACGAGTAGATGCCGAACCCGAACTGGTTGAACTGACTGCAGACCGGGCCGTTCGGCGGCAGGCAGGTGTTGAAATTGATATTGGAGTAGGTGCCGTAAGCCCAAAAGGCCCCCGGAGACCTGTTCCGCGGGTGGAGTTGCTCGGTCGTGTAACCCGTCCCCTTCCAATACGACCAGCAGCCGTTCACGCTCCAGGTGCTCTCCTTCGAGGTGGCTGTCGGACCGTTCACGGCCACATTCAGATTCCCGTCCGGCCGGGTGCACTCTGACATCGCGAGTGTCTTCGACAGACCATCGGGAATGTCCTTCGTGCGGCAGTTGCTATTCGTGCCGAAGACACCCCGCTGGCGATAGTAGGTGTGATCGACATGCAGGTTGATGTGCTGGTCGCCGCTCGAGAAGAGATAGTTGTGCTGCGCCCACTCCGAATAGTCACCACCACCGTCACTAAACCGCGGGATGTCGGAGGGACAGAGAATGGAAGGGATCTGTGTGCGGAACGGTGTGTACTTCTGGTAGAGATATTTGGGTCCTTGACTGTCGTACATATATCTCGACGGCATTTCGGCGTCCCGCATCATGGTGTTGTAGAGATCCTGATACTCCATGTACGGCAGCATCGCGACGTAGCCACTGAATCCTCCGGCCCCCGGATAGGCGACACCATCGATCATGGTGCCTTTTGCGGGCACCACCGTGCCGTCGCCGCAGGTCGACCAGTCGTTGCCGCTCGGTGGCCAGCTGCACGCCGTTTCCTTCGGCCCCCAGCGGGATGGCGGAAAACTCCGTTTGGCGGATTCGTAGCTGTGCAGCGCCACGCCCAACTGCTTGAGGTTGTTGGCACAACTGCTCCGCCTCGCCGCCTCCCGGGCCGCCTGCACTGCCGGTAGCAGAAGCCCCACGAGCGTGCCGATAATCGCGATCACGACGAGCAGTTCTACAAGCGTAAACGCCAACCGTCTCGGCCATCGTGCCTGCTTGGAGTCCATACGACATCCCCCGGAAAAGTCATTCACGCCACCCCGTCGACATCGGACAGCCGAAGCGACAACTCCGGATGCTAGGCCGGTAGTGACCGGGCCGCAATTGGCCATCCGGCCAATACGCTCGCCTGCCGGGCCTAGC
>CAYSPN010000437.1:0-3242 GCA_964432895.1 uncultured Candidatus Kuenenia sp. | reverse complement strand
GCCTCGTCTACTCCGGCGGACTTCTTCCCCTCGGCTCCGACCTCGAGTCGCAGGCGATCCACCTGGGCATGGCGGCCCTCCACCACCTTCCCGGCCTCCACGGCTTCGTTGGGATCGATCTCATCCTCGGAACGAGCCCGGAGCACGACACGCTCATCGAGGTCAACGCCAGGCCGACGGTTGCCTACGCCGGGCTCCGCTGCCTGGCCCGCTTCAACATCGCCCACCTCATCCTCGGCCATCCAGCACGGCTGGAGTGGCGGGCCGGTGCGGTCCGTTATGAGGCCGACGGCACGTGTCAGACTGTGTTGTAGGCCCGCAACCTACCCGACGTGGTCTCACGCGTGAACTTGTAGAAATGCCAGTGCGTCACGCAGCGATTCATGAACTGGGCAAAGCCGATGATGCCGCGCTGCGACACGACCTGCTGCGTGAAGAAGTAGCGGGCGTAGACAGCACCAACCTTCCACAGCGAGCCGTCTCGGAAGAGGGCCCAGAACAGCGTCCAGAGGAGCGTCAGGCCATAGCCGAGGGTCGGCAGCGACTTGCCTTCGCCCGCCTTGCGACAGATGGCAGCCCGTCGGTCGAGATACTCTTTCGATTCGCAGACCTTGAAGTACCGCTCCAGATAGGCTTCCGGTGAATAGAGCCGTGTGACCAGATCCCAGTAGCCCTGACGCAGTTCATCCCTCGTCATCTGCTTCGGCACGAAGTTGCAGCTAGGATCCTCCTCGACCAGTCGCCCCTCGGCCTGAAGCCGCGTGTAGAGCGGCGTGCGCGGAATCGCCTGCAGCATGCCGACCATCGCCAGCGTGATGCCGTTGTCTTGGATGAACCGATACTGATCCTCGAAGATGGCCTTGTCGTCGCTGTCGAATCCGACGATGAAGCCGGCGTTGATGTCGAGCCCCGCGGCCTGGATCCGGGACAGCTTCGCGTCGAGGGAGTCGCCCCGCACGTTCTGAAATTTCTTGGTCTCCTTCAGCGAAGCCATCCGCGGCGTCTCGATGCCGATGAACACGCTGCGGAAGTTGGCCCGGTACATCAGATCGAGCAGTTCCTGGTCGTCGGCCAGGTCGATGCTGGCTTCGGTCGTGAGCCGGAGCGGATACTTGTGCTCCTCCATCCAGGGCACGATCTGCTCGAGGAGCGCCTTCGCCTTCTTCTTGTTGCCGATGAAGTTGTCGTCGACGATGAAGGCCGAATGGAAGCCGGCTGTCCGGAGGTCATCGAGCTCAGCGATCAGCTGCTCCGGCTCCTTCACCCGCGGCTTGCGGCCGTAGATGACGATGATGTCGCAGAACTCGCACTGGAACGGACAGCCTCGTGAATACTGCAGTGCCGCCGAGGCGTAGCGGCTGACCTTGAGCTTGTCGAACCGCGGCCTGGGCACCTGCGTCATGTCGGTCGGCGTCGTCTGCTCGTATCGCGTCTCGGTTTTCAGGTCGTGGGAGAACTCATCGAGAAACCGCGGCCAGGTCGTCTCCGCTTCGCCCACGAAACTCACGTCGCACAGCCCCTCAAAAAACTCTTCCTGCACCGACATCAGCGGGCCACCGACCACCGTGAAGATCTTGGCCTCGCGCAGCTTGAGCAGGATCTGCCGCATCCGCTCCTTCTGCACGATCATGCCCGTCACCCCGACGATGTCGTAGCCAGAGAGCGACGGCCAGTCGATCTCCTCGACATTCTCATCGACGAGCGTCACGTCGTGCTCGCCGGAGAGGCCCGCGAGCGCCGACAGCGAGCCGGAGATCATGGTGCTCCGCTTGTCGCCGGGGTAGAGAGGCAGCGCAAAGTCAAAGCCCCAGTACGAAGGCTCGAACCGTGGGTTGATCAGGCAGATCGAGAGCTTTCGCCCCGGCCTTCGAGGCGGCAGGGTAGGCTGCACGAGCGTGGCCGTGGAAGGCAACGCGAGGTCGAGCACGCCGACGGCGCCCTCCGCCGAGCAGGGGTCGTCGATAATGGACAGGGTGGCACTCATCCTTGAGTTTCCCAGCTTCGTAGGGTGTTCGACCGGACCGGGCCATCGCCGCCGCGGCCGACTTCCTGTCTGCCGCAACTCCCCGAGAATAGGCCGGCGCCTGAAAATGCCCAAGGCCAAAACGCCGCCTAGCCCTCGCCGTTGCCCGCGGGCCGCTATTTCCGCTGTTTTTCGCCGTCAATCGGTCGGCGGCTCGAGCGGCGGCAGTTCCCAGGTGTCGACCTCAACGACCGCCACGATGTGAGCGGCATTGACGGTACAGGTGGCCCTGTCGGGCGCGCAGGACTTGAGCACCGGAAAATGGCCCCAGGGAAAGCCCTCCTTGCGGTATGGCACGACCAGTTCCACGTCGAGCCAGATGCTGCCGTTGGGGGCCTGACGCACCGCCTTGATGGCGTCGATGATCAGCACCTGCCTG
Organism: uncultured Candidatus Kuenenia sp.; assembly: GCA_964432895.1. Taxonomy (GTDB): domain Bacteria; phylum Planctomycetota; class Planctomycetia; order Pirellulales; family UBA1268; genus CAMCQY01. The sequence goes on along the minus strand of CAYSPN010000437.1, from coordinate 840 downwards.
GTGTCGAGCAACGCCGCAAACCTGCCCGGCTCCGATAGGATCCGATCAGTGAACCAGCACGGGAGCAGTTCCCTCGCGGTGCCCCGCCACAACTCCGGCTCCTCGTCGTGCATACGTTGCCCTCCACCAACTCACCCGGGAATCTGGACCAGCGGAATTACCAAGGAACGTCGTCGGCATGCCTGATGCTCCAGGGATGAGTTCCGCGTTCTGCTAATGTCCACGAATCGCCCGTTGGCCGCAACGCCTCACCGAGCACTGGCGGTGGCTGCAGAGGGAGGGTATGCTTGGAGCGGTAACGAGGTGGTGAGAGCGACCGGCCAGGGTGTTTTCCTTGGTTGATTCGCTGAATCCTACACAATTCTACTTGCCCCCTCCGCTGAACCGCACGGCATCCGGCCGTGTTGCTTGCCTCTGAACCCCGTCCATGACGCATCGTTTGCGTCTGCGGCAGACTCAGGTGTTGCAAGCCTCGAGGTTCGGTGCGTCCCAGGAATGGGAGAAGGGCTTCTGCCACTGTCCTGACGGGCATGTCTTGTCGGGCTTGGCCGTACCACGGGCTCGTCCCGTGATCCCTCCGCTTACCGCGGCTGTCGCGATCGACGGCCCGTATGCAGATGTGTTGAACGAACTCAGTCTGATCTAAAGGACAACTTGACTATGACGACGTTTGAGAGTTTGGGACTGACAGAACCGGTACTCAAGGCGCTGAAGGCCGAGGGCTACACTGTGCCGACGCCGATCCAGGCGAAGGCGGTGCCGCACGTGCTCGCCGGCCGCGATCTCTTTGGCTGTGCGCAGACAGGCACCGGCAAGACCGCCGCTTTCGCGCTGCCGCTG
>CAYSPN010000436.1:0-2446 GCA_964432895.1 uncultured Candidatus Kuenenia sp. | reverse complement strand
TCCGAGATGCCCAGCAACTGCGCGATGCCGTCGTTCGTGAATCCCTGTCGGACGAGCCCCAGCACCTCTGTCTCGCGGAGCGTGAGCGGCCCCGACAGTTCGGACGCCGGTCCGCACGGCGGCGGCGTGACACGTTCGCCCCGCTTGACGGCGCGGATGGCCGCGGCCAGTTCTTCATGGCCCACGCTCTTGATCAGATAGCCCCAGGCACCCGACTGCATCGCCGTCTGGATGTCGCGGGGATCCTTGGAGGCCGAGAGCATCAGAATCCGCGCGTCTGGAAACGACGCCCGAATACGGCAGAGCGTTTCGATGCCGTCCATGCGATTCATGCTCACGTCGAGGAGCGTCACGTCTGGACGGTGCTTTCGGTAGAGTTCGCAGGCCGACGCTCCGTCGTCCGCTTGGGCCACGATGTTGAATCCGTGGCCGAGTGACAGCACGCTCGCGAGCCCGACCCGCATCACGGCATGGTCATCGACGAGCATGACACTGGTCGCGAGCGGATTGGCGGTCGTGATCGGTTTCATGATTGCCCCGTCTCGGCGAGTTGGTCATCGTAGTCACGCCGCGTGACCACGGCATACACGGTCGTGCCTTCTCCCGGCTGGCTCTCGATTCGCAGGCTGCCCCCGAGCTGCGAGGCCCGCTCCCGCATGCCGTGGATGCCGAAGTGACCGCTCTCGGTGCCTTGTTGCTCACCTCTCTCGAATCCCGAGCCGTCATCCCGCACGATCACGTGGATGGCATCGTCGTCGGCCTTCGATGCCACGTTGACACGGATCGACTTGGGGCGGCCGTGCCGGAGCGCGTTGGTGATCGCCTCCTGCACGATCAGCAGGATCTGTCCAGCCACAACGGCCGGTGCATCATCCACGCCGGCGGAGGTCTCGACGGTGATGGCGGCATGGTGCCCCTCGCCAAGTCTCGCCGCCAGAATCCGCAGCGACTGCGACAGTGCCTGGTCGGGAATCGGAAGGCTCCTCATCGCCCAGACCGATCGTTGCAGTTCGCCGTTGGCGTGGTTCACCATCCGTCTCGCCACGTCGAAATGGAGCCGCGGTCCGTCGGGCTTGAGCAGTCCGCCAGCCTCGCAGGCATCGAGTTGGTAACCGATCCCGCCGAGCGTCTGGAGGAGCGTGTCGTGGAGGTTCGCAGCGAGCCGGTTCCGCTCGCCGATCGTGGCCTGATATTCAACGGCCGCATCGCGGCGTGACCGCATCTCGGCGGCGAGACGACGAGTCGTGGCCGCCACCTGCCGGCGCAGCAGCCACACCCAGACGAACATCGCCGCCAGCAGGCTGCCTGTCGCCCCGAGCGCCGCCGCCAGCCGCCGTGGCGTCCACCACGACGGCGTCCGCATCAGCGTCACATCGCCGCCCGATCGCAGGAGCAGTTGGATTCGCCCGAGTGATCGGGGCCGCCACGTCCAGGCGACGTCCTCTTCGTCATCCGGCGCCGGCTGCACGATGCCCGTCACAGCGACCTCGCTGCCGATGGCGTACCGTCGAACCACGGCGAAGGCTGATGGGGTCGCGACCGCCGTGAGGTCGGCATTGCCCGCCGCCAGCAGAACGTGTCCACCCTCGCCACGGTTTTGAAACTCGACGATCCGGGCAGCGAACGTGACCAAACAGCCAAGGTGATCGCCTGGCGTGGCGATCCGGCCGGCCCTCGTGGCGGCGGCGTTGATGCGGAGAATCTCTTCCGGCCGGATACGGACAGGCAGCGGCACGCTCCCATGGCCAACTTGGCGGACGGCCGCCTCGACCACCGCCGCCGCGCCATGTCTTTGGTGCACGAATCCCGCCGCCTCCACCTGGTCGCCGGCGATGAATCCAGACTTGTCTGGACTCTCCACGCGGATGCCGATCGTTCCGTCCTGAAGATAGAGATAACTGCCCGGCACCGCATGGGTCACGATGCCGCGGGTACGAAGACGATGCCCGGCTTCGGCATCTGGACAAAACTGAGCGATGGTCGCCATCGGCACCTCCGGCGCGGCGAATGGCGGTCCGGAAGCCGGCTCCTCGACCACGATGTCGGCGGCATGTACGACGGCCAACCGCGGTGCGAGGAACTGTCCCCGTGCGTTGAAGTGTGACGTTGCCACACCGCCTAGCCGCACCACCGCGTCGACCAGCCGATCCGGTTCGTCGGTGAGCAAATCCTTCGGCACAGAGGCGATGAATCCGCGGGCGCTGTCCTGCATCAGGAGCAGCCAACTGTCCCGGTCGTCGCGATAGCCCTGCACCACGCCCCGCACCGTCACGCGGAGGCAGTCGTCCGCACCACTGAAGAATCGGTCGCGATCGGGCGGACGGGCGGCAGGCTCCACTGCCGCGCCGCGTGTGCGGATGGCGGTCGGCAAGAGATTCGGCGCATACCCGCCCCGATGGAGCATCCCTTCGATCTCAACCTCGACACCGGGCACAGCGCTGGCGAG